>CAZKZO010000008.1:5231-19642 GCA_964557325.1 Candidatus Woesearchaeota archaeon
CATCAACAGCATCTACATCATAAATATATTGTGAGTTTTCATTTACACTTGTAATAGGACTTGAAGTTATTTGAGGATTATTATTTGTTGGAGGCTGAGTTAAGTCAATAACATTTAAATAAAAAACATCAGAACCAGTAGATTGTCCATCTGAAACACTAACTGTGAATTCATAATTTGTATCTGAATTTACTTCAGGAGCAGTACCTGTGATTAATCCTGTTTGAGAATTAATTGAAAGCCAATTAGGTCCTGTAATAGAATAGCTTAAAACATCTCCATCTGCATCAACAGCAGATACTTGGTAAGTAAAACCAGTATTTTCATTTATAGTTTGAGTTGGAATGTCTGTAATTATAGGAGGAGTGTTTTCAGGAATAGTTTTATTTTCAATAACACTTAAGATATAATTTTGAGTTGTAATTGATTGTCCATCTGAAACTTCAATCAAAACAAAAATTTGGGCACCTGCAATTTCAGGAACATTTCCTGTGATTAATCCTGTTTGAGAATTAATTGAAAGCCAATTTTCAACACTTGAAATAGAATAAATTAATTCATCGCCATCAGCATCGCTAGCCACAACCTGATAAAAATAATTTGAATTTTCGAGAGCAATATTTGCAGGAGTAGAATCTATCCTTGGAGGTGTGTTTTCTGAAGGATTTGAATCAATAACACCAAGAGTATAAGCACGGGTTTCACTATTTATTCCATCATAAGCAACAACAGTTATTGGAAAATAAGTATCTCTATCTACTTCAGGAGCTTTTCCGGAAATCAATCCATTTTCATCAATACTTAACCATTCTGGAGAATTCATAGAAAACATTAAATCATCTCCATCTGCATCACTTGCAGGAACCTGGTAGCTATAAAATGTAGATTCATTAATATTTTGATTTGGCATTTGATCTATTACAGGAATAGAATTTGCAGAAACTAAAGACGTAAATACTAATAAAACCGCAAATACAATAAAAATTCTAAAATTTAATCTGCCTTCAAAATTCATGTTAAAACAGACATATAATCCTTTATAAATATTTCGATAGTGTAGTAATTCTAAAGTTACTACTTTTTATAAAAAAGTTATATAATTACAATTAACACTAAATAAAATGAAAATTAAAAAATTAAAAAATTAAAAAATTAAAATGTATAACTTTGTGTTTGAGAACAAAATTGCTCGTTTCCAGAGTCATCAACAAAGTAAACAGTATATTCTATCTTTGTTGCATTTGTAACACTGTTAGTCTCAATCTTGCTTGTTTCTGTTTCTAATTCTCCAAGAGTTGCTCCAAAATCAATTAAGCCACTGCTTGCTGTACTATTAAAGATATTAACTTTTACTCCTCCAATAGTATCACCTCCAGCATTTCTCTTAAGAGTCACAGAGTAATTACCTTCTTCACCACTAACTGCAGTAACTGATTGTGCAGAAACATCAACTGCAATACACTTGCTACTAATATCTATTGTTTCAGCTCCTGATTCAACTACATTTCTGATAACCACCCATATAACACCTACTGCAACTAATACAAGTAATATAACCAAAAGAGTAGTCACAACAGCTGACAATCCTTTTTTATTATCCATATTCCTCCTCTTTTATTTAATTTAATTATTATTAAAGTTAATAGATTACAATTTAAAAATGTTTTTGTTATCCATAAGATTGGTTAATAATTTTATTTCGATTAAAAGCATCTAAAAGTTTAAAATATTCTTCTTTATCCATCACTTTATCTGTTTCAGATAAACCAACCATTTCTGAAAATTTCCAAAAAGATTCTGCTTTATATCCTTGTTTTCTTAATGAAGCAAGAGTAGGTAATTTAGCATCATCCCATCCAGAATATTTTCCAGATTCAATTCCTTGCCTTATTTTTGTAGAAGACAACTCAATATCTTTAAATTTAATTCTTCCAATAAATCCTGTCCATGGAAATTCTTTTTCTAGAATATTATAAATCATTTTCTGCCTTTTTGCATTATCTCTGTGATCTTTTGCTCTTATAATATGGGTCATTTTTAATTCAATATCATCAACAGGAACAGCTAAATTCATTAAAGGCCAGACTTTATATTTTTTTTTCTGTAAAGGATGCTTTGTAAGATTTATTCTGGCTAAAGGAAAATCTCTCATAGCAGGGTTTTTATGTTTCATTCCAAATTTAGGAGTTTTAAATCTCAATACTGCTTTGCCTTCTAAGTATCCTTTTTTAGAAAGCATTTTCTTCCATCTTTTTAAATTTTCTTTAACACTTAATTTTCTACAAGGACAATTCTTTTTCAATGAAACATATTTTCTAAATTCTTCAGAAGAACATGTGCAAACATAAGCAGATTTTTTCTTAATAAGTTTTTCAGCATATTTATAATATAAAGGCATTCTTTCAGATTGGATTACAATTTTTGCAATTCCGTCAAATAGCCATTTGCTTTCTTTTTTTATCATATCATAAGCCATAGGATAAATATTTTCAGGATTAGTGTCCTCTATTCTTACATAAAATTTTCCTCCATATTTTTTTACATATAAAAATGAAAGACATCCTGTTATTGCATGTCCAATATGAAATCCTCCTGAAGGAGAGGGTGCAAATCTCATTACTAATCCTTTTTTTCCAACATTAGGCAGTTTAGGCAAACCTTCACGAATTTCTCTTTCACTAACGAATTTTTCAAATTTTTCAAATTCTTTTTTTTGATTATTCAAAGACATTTTATTTACATCAGAAACAATCTTCTTTATCTTTTTAGAATACTTTTTAACATCTTTTGGTTTAAGCCCTTCATTAAACAAACCAGAAACTACACTTCCTATTTTTGCCTTACCTTCATAAGCAATTGCATTTTTTAGAGCATATGCTTTTGCTTTTTTTTCAAGGTTTTTCATTTTTCAGTGTCTCGCGAAGCATATGCATAATCACTTTTCATTTTATTTTCATTTATCTTTTGCTTTAATTTACTTTTTAATTTAGGTAAATTCTTTTTCCAATTCTCTTTAAATAAACCATAAAGATTTACATCTTTTATTTTTCCAGTTGACAAAGTCCGTGTATCTTTTTTCTTAAGACCTTCTAATTTATATCCCATACTTTTTTGTGTTTTATTCGACGCAATATTATCTGTATGAACAATACTGTTTAATTTCCTAAGTTTTAATGTACTAAATGCAAAATTATTAGCAGCTATTTTAGCTTCTGTTATAAAACCTTTTCTCCAGTATTTTTTATTTATCCAAGAACCTGTCATACATGTGCCTCTAAATTTGCTCACTTTTGATAATGCAATACATCCAATTACTTTTTTTTCTGATTTAAGCTCTATAAAAAAAACATAACTTTCTTTTTTGTTCCATTTATCTATTGATTCCTTTATCCACCCAATAGCATCTTCTTTACTATAAGGATAAGGTATGTTTTCAGTTTGTTTAGAAACTTCTAAATCTCCGGCTCCACCTATAACATCTTTCCAATCAGAAATTTTTGGCTTTCTTAATATAAGTCTTTCTGTTTCTAACCTCATGAATAAAAAAAGAAACAAGTATTAATAAATTTAATCAAAACTATTTACATTAGTTTTTCTCTCAAGAACTTCAATTCTTTGCTGAAGATGATAAATCTGATTTGATAAGTCTTCCATTTTATTTGTCATATCAAGAATTCTTTTTGCTAATTTTTTTCTCTTTTCTTCAACACCATGAGTTAAATCTAAAACATCAGTATCCTGAGAATCAGATTCAGAATTCATAGAATCATGTGAAGTTTCTGAATCTTTTGCAAAAAATGCAAAAGGTGTTGCAGGTTCATCATCAGATTTTGAATCAATTTGAGACTCTTTCAAATTCTTAATTCTTTCCTGTTTTCTCCGATAATGTTCTCCTAAATCTATCACATCTTTTTTCTTTCTTTTAAAAAACACCATAAATAATTAATACATATTACATATTTAAATTTACTTGTAATTAGAAACATTTTTTAAACAAACATTCTATGTTTTAACATGGAAATTAAATTAGAGGTGTTGGCATGGCAGCTTCAATTGCCCAATTAATTGGTAAGGTAAATCTTAAAAAATTTGCTAAAAACAGAGATGATTTATTAAAAAAATATGGCTCTGTGTCAAATATTCCTGCTGAAGAAATAAAAGAAAATCCTCTTTCAGAACACAAACTAACATATGATTCTGCTACTGAAACTCTTGAACCTGTTTATTTTTTTATAATTGATTTAATGAATGATTTTGGTTTAGACACTAAAAAACTTATAGATAATTTTTCATCCTCACCTGGTTCAGGACATTTTGCAGAACTAGGACAAAGAGCAACTATAATGCAACAACAAGCAGGAAAAATAATGGGAGATATAAATACTGTCCTAAGAAGTGTTTTGAATTTAGTATATGATTTAAAAGAATTTAAAATAAGGCTCCAGCATTATGATGATTTAAATACTGATAAAAGAGATGCAGCTATTTTAGCTTTAAAACAAATTTGGCTTGATAAGGTAGATATGAATAAAGGAAATTCAAGCATAAAAGCAATGACTTTTAGTCAAATGGGTTTTCAAACATTATTAGATGCTTTTTTAGCTGTCAAAGATATAAAAGATGTAGGAAATATTGATTTAAATGAAAGAGTAAAAAGAATTCTTAAACCAAGAATTATGGAATTTAATGACTGGCTTAAACACTCTGAAAAAGAATTAAGAAAAAGATATCAATTAGAAAGAGATTATTTAAAGAGCCAGGTAAATTCATTAAAACTTTATTCAAGATGGGCAAAACCTTATTTAATTGCAGCAAGAGATTTGGAAATGAAACAAAGAGGAAGAGACCCTTCTTTAGTTAAAGCATTTAATACACTTATGCTTGAACTTACTGTTTTAGGTAAGGATAGCATAGACCCTAAAGAAGAAGCACTTATAGGTGATTTACCAAAAGAATTTGAAAAGCTTCCTGTAAAAAGAGATTATTATTATTGCGTGTTAATAGATTTTAACTTTAGAGGAATACCTCAAAAAGTTCAGCAGCAATCACATTATAGTTTTGGAGGAAGGGCAGATATTTCGTTTAAGAGTTATGTTTTAAATGAAGATGAATTAGCAAAGCTTGAAGAAGAATTAGACTCAAGTGATATTAATGATGTGTTAAAGCTTATTGAAGGTGCAACAGATGAGAGTTTAAAACAATTACAAGAAGACATTGATTTTTTCTTAGAAGAAGATGAAGAAGAAAGAAATCAATCCTCTAAAACTTCAAAAGACCAATCAAATCCTTTTAAAGCTTTAATTGGAGGATATGATAAACAAAATAAATCTTCAGGGTCAAAGTCAAAACCCATGAAAAAAACTAAAAAAGATTTAGCTCCTGTAAAAATCAGAAAAGAAACATTTTTGGAAAAAGAACATTTAAGACCTTTAGCAGAAGAAAAAGCAAAAGAAATAACTTTTAAGCTTTTTGACATATATAAGAAAGCTCACGGAATGCCAAGTTATACTTAAATCTGTAGACTGTAAAAATGAAAATATCTTGTCGATAATAAGATAATAATTAATCTTCAGGTAAACCATAAAGAGCTAAATTTTTATTTTTATATCTTTCATCACTTGTAACTTCTCTGCCAAACCACTCTGGAATCAAAAAATCTTTGCTTTCATTTATAGAATCAAATTCTATTTCAGCAACAATTAAACCTTCAAGATTTCCAGAATAAACATCTAATTCAATAATCTTTTCTTTAAAAGGTATCTCATACCGGGTTTTTTCTACTCTTCTTCCTTGTGTTAAAGCATATTGTGCATTAAATTCAAATTCACTAATTTCTCTTTCTTGCTCTTTTCTTTTTAATCCCTTTCCAAATTTTTCAGTAAAATAAAATTTGTTCCCCTTTTTTCTTACTCTTTTTTCCATATTTGAATTACTTGTAGAGAGATAACCTTGCAAAATATCTTTTCCAAAAATACCTTTCATATTAGGAAGCATAGGCACTAAAAATTTTCTTTCAATTTCAATTGACATAATAAATTATTTATTCAAATACTTTTATATATTTCTTTATTATAGTATATATATGGCAAAGAAAACTAAAAAAGAGATTGAAGAAAATGAAACTGAAGGTGATGGAATAAAAGAATCTGAAGATATAGATGAAGAGGATTCTGAAGAATCTAATAAAGGTAAAAAAGATAAGTCAAAAGAAGATTTTGAAGAAGCATTTGAAAAGTTAGGAGAAGATTTTAATAAAGAAAATTTTAACAATATACAAAATCTTGGTTTTGATAGTTTTATGCCTAAAATGGAATCTCTAGATATTAAAGCACCTGTTCTTGAAAAAATTGCAGGACAACAAGGCCCTAAATTTATTTCTTCACAAAAAACTCAAGGATCTGGATTGAGACATGGTTCTGAAACTAGAGACGATGATGAATTTGGATATGTTTCTCAACAATCTCAAGAAGATAATCTTCCAAAATATGCTGCTTCAGAACAAATAAATGCATCTCCAAAAAGAGTTGACATGAGAACTGTTGGAAGAGACACTTCCCAATTTAAAGTTCCAGATCAAAAAACAATGCACAAAACATGGGCACCTGATATAAACTCTAATACACAACATAGAGAATCAATTAATCTTCAGCCAAAAAAAGTAGACCCTATAAAAAGAGGAAGAGAAGATTTTTTTGAAAGAGAGCAAAAAAAATATCAAAAATACGACCCTGAAAAAAAGAGCTCTTATTAATTTATGACAAATTATATAAACAAAATTTTCTTTTTATATTTATAAAAACAAGGGGCTAAAATGAAGAAAAGTGATTATACAATAAGTAATATTTATCAAGGAGGACATTCTAGTTTAAAACCTAGTTATTTTAGTGGTTCAGATACATATATTCAGGCAGGAAGTCTTGGAATGACTACTGACCCAAGAAGTGCAAACATCTTAAAAGAAGTTTCAGACAAACTTTCAATGGGTGTAAAAGCAATTGAAATTGAAGGTGTTTCTCCAGAAGTTTTTGATTCTATACCAAAACAGCAGTTAAAAGAAGTTAATCGTTTAAGCAAGCTTACAGGAACAGAAATGACTCTTCATGGACCTGTATCTGGAATAAACATGGGTTTTACTCAGCAAGGATTTAATGAAACACAAAGACAAAATGTTGAAAGACAAATTGCAGATGTTTTAATAAGAGCAAAAGAACTAAATCCTAAAGGAAACATACCTGTAAATTTCCACACAGCAGAAGGATATCCTGGTTCACAATTTCTTCCACCTGAAGAAAGTAAAAAACAAGGAAGTAAATACAAACAGCTTTTAGTTGTAAACAAAGATTCTGGTCAGATTGCTCCTATGGAATCTGAAGAAAGATATCAACCAGGAAAAGAAGGTGCAAAAAAAATAAAATACACTCCCGAAAAAAAATTAAATATGTTGAATGCAACTGAATGGGATAATTCAATTTCTAAAATTGAATTTGATAGAATAAGAGCTGAAGAAATTCTTACAAATACAGACCCTGTTACAAGGGGCTTATATATTAATTGGATAGCTATGCAATCACAACCAGATTTAGTTTCAGAAGAAGCTAAAAAAGAATTAAATAACCTCTCACCTCAACAACAAGAGCAAATGAGAAAAATACATGCAGCTGCAACATATACAGAACAAGCAATGAGAGCTGCAACTGATGCTTTTGACAAAGCATATAAAAATGCTCCTAGTAATGAAGAAAAACACATGCTAAAAGAAATTTCAAAAAAATATTCTCAAAAATTAGGTGTAAAAGATAATGGGATTCAAGATATGAGGTCTTTAGACCCAAAAACACAATCAGAAGCATTATTTGATTTAATTCAAGGACTTGAGAAAACTAAACCTGAATTATGGGTTCCTCTTGAAGAATTTGCAACTAAAAAAACAGCTGAGACTTTTGGAAATTCTGCTTTTAAAACTTATAAAGAATTAAAGGGAAAAAATGTTCCTACTTTAATTATTGAAAATCCTCCTGTAGGTTTTGGATTAAGTAGAGGTGAAGATGTGAAAAATGTTGTAGAACAATCAAGAAAAACTTTTGTTGAAAATGCTATTAAAGAAGGAATGAATAAGAAAAAAGCTGAAAAAGAAGCTGAAAAACTTATTGGTGCTACATGGGATGTTGGACATATTAACATGCTTAGAAAACAAGGGTTTTCTGAAGAAGATATTGTCAAAGAATCTGAAAAAGTTGCTCCTTTAGTAAAACATGTTCACTTATCTGATAATTTTGGTTTTGAGCATACTGAGTTACCAATGGGAATGGGAAATGTTCCTTTAAAACAAATAATGGAAAAGCTTGGAAAAAAAGGTTTTGAAGCTAAAAAAATTATTGAAGCAGGAAATTGGTGGCAACATTTTCAAACAGCACCATTCCAGCAAAGCTTAGAAGCTTTTGGTTCGCCAATTTATTCTATGAAGAGAGACCCTTCCTGGAATCAAGCAATTGGTTTACAAGAAAGTTATTTTGGAGGATATGGGCAAATGCTTCCACAAACAAATTATGAAACTTTTGGAGCTGGATTTTCAAGACTTCCTCAAGAATTAGGAGGACAACAACCAGGTGGACAAGGCAATCGTATGAGTGGAAGACCTATGGAATAAAAAGAATTAAAAAGTATATTTTGTAATATATATTATAAATTAAATAAAAGAGGGAAAATGGCAAAGAAAAAATCTAAATCATTAGAATTCCTTAAATGGATTACATTAATATTAGGAATAATTGCTATTTTGCTTTTAGTTTGGGCAATAATTAAAAATATAGGGTTACTATGATAAATGATAAGAGATATATTTATAGATTGGATAATAAATCTAGTGAATTTATTAATTTATATCATGATTTTTTTGAAAGCAATACGCACTCCTTTTTTCAACACTTTCGATTTAGTCGCTGCTTTAATAGGAATATCTGCAGGAGTCTTATGGCTTTTCATAAAGGCAATTAAAACATAAAAATGGCAAAGAAAAAATCTAAAAAAACCAAGTCAAAGAAAACCTCTAAAAAAAAGAAATCTAAAAAGTCATCAAAGTCTAAGAAAAAAATAACTAAAAAAGACAAACAAAAATATCCTTCTTTAAAGTTGAAAAAAGAAAAAGACATTGCAATGGACTTTGCAACTAAAGCTTATAAAAAATATGATAAATTATTGAAATCAATAATTTTATTTGGTTCAACTGCAAAAAATGAAAGTGTAACTGGCTCTGATATTGATATTGTTTTAATTATTGATGATGCAACAATAAAATGGGACCAAGAACTTATTGCATGGTATAGAACAGAACTTGATAAGCTTTTAAGGGGCAATCCTTACCAAAAAAGTCTTCATATTAACACTATAAAATTAAGCACATGGTGGGGAGATTTAATGAGAGGAGACCCTGTTGTAATTAATATTTTAAGATATGGTGAAGCTATGATTGATTTTGCAGGATTTTTTGAGCCATTAAAATATCTTTTATTACAGGGAAAAATAAAATCAACTCCAGAAGCAATATATAGTGCCTTACAAAGAGCCCCTCAACATTTAATAAAAAGCAAAGTTTCTGAATTAAATTCAATAGAAGGTTTATATTGGTGTATGGTGGATTCAGCTCATGCAGCCTTAATAGCAGCAAACATACCTCCTGCATCTCCAGAACATATTCCTGTTGATTTAAGGCAGACATTTGTAGATAATAATATGTTAAAAATGAAATATGTTATTTGGTATAAAGACTTGTTAATGCTTCATAAAAAAATATCTCATGGAGAAATTAAAGAATTAAAAGGTGTGGAAATTGATGAATGGCAGGAAAGAGCAGAAGAATTTTTAGAAGTCATGGCACAACTTGTTAAAGATTTAATTGAAAAATAACTTTCACTCAATACTACTTATTATTTATGATTAAAATAAAGATTAATTTCTTTCTAAATAATCATTTGCAGCACTTCTTATTCCAAAATCATGGATTCTTTCAAGAACATTGTTATGTTTATAAAGAATGTTTTCAGCTTTAAACTTAGCTACATCTAAACCTTGATTAGATTCAACTCTTTCTAAATAATCTAAAGTATTTTGTGAAGTATTAGATTGAACTCCAAGAAATCCAGCACTAGATAAACTTAATAAACTTAAAGATAAAATTTCACCTAATTTATTTGATTTCATTTTAAAGTTTTGAAACTAAACCTTTTAAGTTATCTTTTCTAACATTTTCAATAACTTCAGGTCTTAAGCCTTCAAACATGTAATTATCAAGTGTACCTATAACGGTTAAAGCTTTTTGATATCTTTCAAGTGTTTGTCTTGCTTCAGCAAGTTCTGCTTTACTATACATTCCTTCAGGACCTTCTAATTTATGATTAGCTTCTTGTGCTTTTTTATTAATACTGCCTAATGTTTCATCTGTTTGGTTTAAAACACCATAAAGAATTTCTCTTTCTTCATTATCTAAATCATCTTCTAAAAAACCATACCAATCTACTAAATCAATTGGTTTATATGAACTTCTTGCATCACTGAATTTATTTGCATATGTACCTATAGCTATTTTAGTTCCGTCTTCTGAAGATAAAGTACCTTGAACAAAACCTTCTGCATCTTCTCCAAGATTAAGTCCTTTTTCACCAGCAAGCATTTCAAGAGCTCCTGGAGCAAATTGAGAACTTTCTTCAGAGCTAGCTAATCTAGCAGCTAATGCTCCATATACATATCTTTCAAAATCATAATTATTTTGTGTCATTTTAACTTGTATTATACAAGAATAAAGCCTTTATAAATGTTTCTATTATGTTACCACTTAAGAATTACATGACTAAAGGTTTTTATAATCACTTCTTACTTTTATCGTCGTATTCAACCTTTATTTTTCCAGGAAGTTTAGGTTTTACTTGCTTTATTATTTTCCTTGCAAATTCCAATCCTTTTTTATTTGGAACAGCAATAAAAAATATTTTTTTCCCTTTATTTACAATAGCTGCCTTGCCAGAAGCTTTTCCATAAGACAACTGCATTCCAGACTGCATTCTGTCTGCGCCAGCACCTGTAAGCATTTTGTTTTCTCTCTGAATATGGTGTGGGAAAGGAATTACTTTAAAAAAATACTGCCCTGAAAGTTCTTTATTGAGTTTTTTATTGATAAACTGTCTGCAAGATTCAAGGGCATTGTGTCTTATTTGAACTTTTTCTTTTGAAATAATTATTAGCTGATGTGGAAGTTTTCCATTAGAATAAAGTTCCATATCACCCATATTAAACTTTACAATTTTTTGTTGTGGAACTGTTTTTATAAAAGATTTTTTCCTTTTTTTACTTACCCTTGTATAAGGAACAACCTTTTTCTTTGAATATGCTGATGCTTTTCTCAATGCCATATTAATTTAATGCCTCTCTTAATTCAAAATTTAATTTAATTAATTCATGAGATGAATCATAAAACTCTTTTAAACCTAAACTTCCTCCTTGATAAATAAAATCCATTTTACCAGCCTTTAATACCTCCAATTCCTATATCTTCAGTTTCCTTAAATGAATAAACAGCTTTAAGATAACAACCATTTCCTCCAGAATAACATTGGTTTCTTTTATCTAATTCATCTAAGGTTTTTCCTGCAAGCCGAATACATTCTGAAAAATACTCGCAAGTCCTTTTTTCTAATCTTTTATCTTTGCCTTTTGATTTCATTTTATTTCAACTTTTGTTGTAATTGCCTGTCCTGGAAGACCTTTTTCAAAAATAGCTCTCACAACACCCTTATTTCCGTGAATATTTGAAATTTTTCCTTTGATTATTTTGCCAGCAGGACTTTTCCATGCAACACTTTTTCCAATCAAAGATTTTGCTTTTTCTTTATTATATCCAAGTATTTCAATCAAATAATGTCTTTCTTTGATTGTATGTCTTCCTCTTCTAAAGTTAAGTATTTTACCTTCCATATTAAATAATTAGAAGAATGGTTTTTAAAGGTTACCTTCTGAACTTATAGTTCATTATAGATTGTCTAAATTTTTCATCTGCTTCTTTAGCATCTCTATACTCTTTCCACCTTCCTTCTTTAGGGAAATTTCCATAAAACCCAAAAATAACATTTTCTTCCCAATCTTTCTTCATTATAAATTTTGATTCAGAAGTCCATCTTGACCCTACCTTATAACTATTTCCACCATTTTTTATTTCTTCAAAAATTTCTTCAGGAGTTTTATCCATCCTCTCCTTAAATGATGTTCCTGGAACTCCACAATATTCTTCATATAATTCATGTATTTTTTCTATATCACTTACTAACAAATCATGTAACTTTATAACACTCATTTTAAAAATTAAATAACCATTTCAAATTCACCAAGCTCTTTTTTAACTAAATCAAATATTTCTCTGTTAATGTTTAACATTTTAGCTGATTTTTGAGCTTCAATATGTTTTGACATTTCTTCAGCAGAAGATTCTTGAATTTCATTTGTTATTTTTTGAATTTTTTTTCCTCTAATCAAAAAACTTGCATCATTAGTATTTAATAATTCTGCAATTTGTGGCTTATTGTTTTCCATGTATCTTATCCTCATTCTTGATTTTTCCAAAGTTGCAAGCTCTGCTCTTTGAGTATAATCAACTAATTCATTAATTAAAATACTTGCATTTTTTCTTGCTTCATGAACTTTATGAGAATCTAATTTACCTTTTTTATGTTGGGTTTTAGCATTTATTATGTCTTTTAATATCCTTATATGTTGTTGAGTAAATTTGCCTTTTTTCACAAGTTTTTCAAATTCATCAACAATTGCTTTTTGTGATTTTTCTTCTGTAACAGCTTTAAGCAAATTAAACACATCATCATAAATTTGTTCAATAGTTTTCTCTTGAAATCTTTTTTCAATTTCTTTTCTTAATTCCTTAAGTCTTTTAATGAAATCTTCTGTCTTTTCCAACATATCATCAATTTCTTTTCCAGAAATTTCCTTTATCTTTTCATGCTCATAATCTCTCCATATATTTACAACTTTTTCAAGAAAATCAACATACTTTTTTTCAATCATTTTATTTTTTAAAAATGATTTTTTAAATTCCTTAACTAATTCTTTCTTAGCATTTGGAGGAGGAGAACCATTCAACATCACAATTGCCTGAGCAGGTGTTGTAACCCCCCAAAAAATATCTTGAGCAAAAATATCCATTAAAGCTTTTTTTGCTCTTTTAATAGTTTTATCACCCATAGACATAAACATTTCAATAGCTTCTGGACTTGGTTTTAGCCTTCCCATTTTTAATAAAGCTTTCCACGGCAAAAAAGTTCCTTTATCATACAAAGGAACCCCATCTCTGATAAAAGTAAACATAACAGGATGGGCATCTTTAACACTTTCCCAAAAATCTGTTAACAAGTATATTTGAACATTAAGCATATTTCTCTTTACACCTGCTAATGCAGTTGCTTCTGCAACAAATTGATAAATCATACCTCTTAATCTTTCTTTAAGCTCAAGTCTTGGCATTCTTTTAACATCAGTATCATTAATAATAACAAAAGAATCAACATCACTTTCTTTAGTTACATCTCCTCTTACCAAACTTCCTCCTATAACATAACTTACAACATATTTGTCAAACTTTTGAAGAACAAGATTTTTATGAATTTCTGCAACTCTTAATGCTGACAGAATTCCTGTATCATGAAGAGGATATGACATTCCTATAAAATTAACCAAATCAAATTTGCTATCCATGCATGCCTCCCAAATATCTACAGGTGTTTTCAAATAAATCCATACATCTTGCTTAGATTTATCAACAATTTCCACAATTTGTTTTTTAATTTTTGGAATTTCTTTATATTTATCTTCAGGGAGAATTATATATAAATGAACTTTTTTCTGAAGTTTTTTATACTCTTCTTCAGGAATATTTTCTCCTAATTCATCTTCAACAAAAAATTTAATTGCTTGGGAAGGTAAAATTCCAATTGCCTGAATAAATTTGTATTTTTTGAGAATACTTCCTTTAATTTTTTCTAAATCTTTTTTAGTTTTCTCAAGTTCTTTCTGAAGTTTTTCTGTGCCTTCAGGAACTACTGGCTTTTTTGCAGTGTATTTAGTATCAAGATTCATGCCAGGAATTTCAGAATCAGATTTTTTAGAAGAATCTTTTTTCTCAGCCATAATTAAGATTAAGTTTTCTTGCTTATAAAGTTTTTGAAAAAATCATATTTCTTTAAATTTTGCAATTAGTCTTGGGTTTGGGTTTGGCATTTTAATAAGTTACATCTACTCCTTTTTGTTTTAATTTATCTAATAACTTTTTAGATGTTTTATCTAATTGATTGTTATCTACATCCAACCCCTCCAATGATTGTAAATTTCCTATTGTTTCTGGAAGTGAATCTAATTGA
>CAZKZO010000009.1:0-17625 GCA_964557325.1 Candidatus Woesearchaeota archaeon
TTTTAAAATCTTTAGAAGAAATTTCAACAGATTATTGAATTTTATTTTTAATTTCAATCTTCTTCCTTATCTTTAGGTTCTGTGATAAAATATGCTCTGTTTGATTCTGCTTCATGTATATCACCTTCTCTTTCAAATATTGCTGTTGCAGTTGGCAATGCAAATTTACCCATAACTCCAACTTTAGAATAAATAACATAACTTAATACTCTTAATTCACCCTTTTCAAGCTTTTCAAAATTCCATTCAATTTTTCTTGTTTTTTCATCAATTCTTGAAGGCTCTTCACCTCCAAATTTATTGTAAACATTTACCATTGAAGGAAGTCTATCAATTATATTTACTCTTTCAACATGTTCTTTAGCATTTACAATTATTGATACTTTTAATGCAAATTCTCCTCCTTTTGCTTTTACATATGAGACTTTTTTCTTTAATACAAGATGAGTATTAGAATATTTTTTCACTAAAATTACAATAGCTACTATCAATAATATAAGGATGAATGGGAAAAGCCAGTTTGTTTTGACGTTGATTGTTAGGGTTTTTCCAGGATTTATCTGTTTGCTCCAAGTGTAATAAATTGTAAATCCTTCTCTTTCAACTATATCAGGTTCAGGAGAAAAGCTTGTAAATAATCTTGAAATAATATTTTTCTTTATCACTGTTTCAGATTCAACTATTGTGTTTCCTTTATTTTTCTTTTCAATTACTTTTGTATTAATTAAAAAGCCAAAGTCTTTTTTTGTAGTGCTTAATAGGTCTTGTTCTGTAAATTCAATTACTCCTTCTACATCTGCTTTTTGATTGCCTGTTTGTATTTCTGCTTTAAGTGTGTAAAATCCAGCCATGAGTTTTTTAAAGTCATCTTTATTTAATTGAACTGTAAATTCTTTTTTCTCCTTAGGTGCTATCTTAAATGTTTTTTCTTCTTCAAAAAATACAGAGGAAAAATCTATTTTTACATCTCCAAAATCAAAGTTTTCTTTGTTTTTAACATAGATATCAATTGAATTAGAATCAATATCTACTTCTCCAGAACCAATTTCAAAAGCTTCTTTGAGTTCTATTATTTTGAATGTAAGCTGTTCTTTTTGCTCTTCGTTTGCAGAGTTTCTGATATAATAAGTGAATTTATAATGTCCTTTTTCTCGAACATTTTTTAATGGAGATAAAGTCATATTAATTTTTTTAGTTTCTCCTGAATTTATATAGACAGTGCCTACAGGAAATATTTTGTATCCAAGAAGATTATAGAATCCAAAACTATTACTTGCTCCTAAATTAGTTACCTGTAATTCAAAAATAGAGCTTTTATTTAGTCCAAGAATTAAAACTTCGCTTTCATCTGATTTATCTACTTGTAGGTTTATTGCTAAAACTAAAGGAATTAACAATATAAACATTAAAAATAAAATATATTTTCTCATATAATTTCCAGAAAGAATTTCTATTTAAGGATTTCGGTGATAAAGTGTTATTTCTTGCCTTCTAAATCCAGGTATGCTTTTGTTTGCCCTAAGAATCCATCGCATTTGCTTGCAATATAATCTTCAAATTGCTCTATTCTTGAAGCAATAACCCATTTTTCATAAATACTTCTTAAGAATTTTTTAAAAACACTAGTTTCAAATTTTCCATCATAATCTCTTACTAATATTCCTTTTACACTTACTTTTGCAGAACCTTTATTTGTTTTTATCTTCACTCCATCTTGCATAGCTTCAACATTTTCCAAACCCTTGATTTCAAACTTCACTTTTGCATCAAACTTAAAATAATCTGTAAGTTTTTTTTCACCCTTCCATTCTACAACAATTTCCTTTATATTCCCTATTATTTTTTCCTCGTATTTTCCTTCTTCAATATCTAAGCCTATTTCTTCAGTAAGCCACTCATGACAAAACTGATAAAAATCTTTAAAAGAAAACACTCCTGCATATTTTACTGTGCTTGAAAAAATTGTCTCTTGTTCAGCCATATTTTAAAAAAAGAATTATGATTTAAATATTTAATGTTTTGAAAATATTAAACTTATAAGGTAAAATAAAAATTATATTTGGCTTTTACAGGATTCACACACAAGTCTGCCATCAATTTTATATAAGAAATCTCTTTCTCCACATTCTTCACAAATTCCTTCATGCATATATTTTCTGTCTTTAACATTTTTTATTCTCTTTAATTTTTCCTCTTCTTCTTTTATTCTTGCAAATTCTTCAAGTTCTGGATAAAATTCTGGTTTAAAGCTTAAAATATCTTGGGCTGTAATAATTCCAACTAGTTTGCCTCTTTCCATAACAGGCAGTCTTTTGAATTTTTTCTTTTTCATTCTATTAATTGCTTTTTGAATAGGTGCATTTGGTCTGATAGTTGCAACTTTTTTTGCAGAAATATCTTTTGCTTTAATATCTTTAAGATCTTTTTTTGATTTTTTAACTAATGCCCATAAAATATCTTTTACAGATAAAAATCCTGTAACTTTTTTATCCTTAATTAAAATCAAACTTCCTACTTTTTTCTTAACCATTTTTTTAGAACATTTAAGCAGGTTTTCCTCAGGAGAAATAGTTTCAGCTTCGCGTGTCATTACATCAGCCACTGTAATCCTTTCCATGACAGGTTAAGGATTATGATACTTATAAATATTATGAACCATTGCCTCATTACAATAATATTTAATTACAATAATGTTTAAATATCAGAGTAGGGATTGTTTAATAAAATGGTTCATAAAGAGATATGCCCACATTCAAGATGTCCTATTTATGAGAAATGGGCAGAGAGAAATAGCAATGAAGATTTAGCTGTAATAAAATTTGTTTTAGGTTACAAGTGTCTTGCTCTTGATGAAAGTCAAACTTATGAATTATATGGAGAGGAGTTGGTGTGTTCTCACATAACACTTTTAAATAAATTAAAAGGATTAACAGATAAAATATGAATGAATTAACTCATAAAATAAATAAAGCAAGAGAAAAAGTTAGTAGAGAATCAGGACCTCTTAGGTTATTAAGAAGATTAAGACAAGAAGATAGTATAGACTATACAAAACTAATGCAAGGATATAATCCTATTCAAGAAGAGCTTTTAGGAGAAGATATTAAATTATTAATTAAGGCAGGATTTTTAAAAAAGCTTGATTGGGAAAATATGTATCTTGAATTAACTGGAGAGGGTAAAAATTGGAATTATAAAACAGGAGATATAAAATGAGTGATAAACCAGTTGTATTAATGCCTGAAGATATACAAAGAATTATGGGTAAAGATGCTCAGAGAAATAATATTTTAGCTGCGCGAATGGTTTCTGAAATAGTCAAAACCACATTAGGACCTAAAGGAATGGATAAAATGCTTGTTTCTCCTGGAGGTGAGATTATTGTAACAAATGATGGTGTGACTATCCTTGATGAAATGCAGATTGAGCACCCTGCTGCAAAAATGATGGTTGAAATAGCTCAAACACAAGAAATAGAGGTTGGTGATGGGACAACAACAGCTGTAATGCTGGCTGGAAAACTTTTGGAAAATGCTGAAAAACTTCTTGACCAAAAAATACACCCTACTTTAATAACAAAAGGATATAGGATTGCTGCTGAAAAATGCCAACAAATACTTAATGATATTTCATTGAAGATTACTTCTGAGGATGAAGAGGTACTTAAACAAATTGCTATGACTGCTATGACTGGCAAAGGTGCAGAAGATTCAAGAGAGATATTTGCAGAAATAATTGTTAAAGCAATTAAACAAGTACAAGAACAAGGAAAAGTAAATCTGGATAATATAAAAATAGAAAAATCTAAAAGTGAGGGTATTAAAGATACAGAATTAATTTCTGGAATTGTTGTTGATAAGGAAAAAGTTTCACAAGACATGCCTCAAAGAATAAAAAATGCAAAAATAGCTTTGATTGATTTTCCTTTGGAATTAAAAAATCCTGAAATAGAAACAAAAATTTCTATTTCTTCTCCTGAGCAGTTATCAGGATTTTTAGAACAGGAAGAAAAAGACATTAAATCTCTTATTGAAAAAGTTAAGAATTCAGGAGCAAATGTTATTTTTTGTCAAAAAGGAATAGATGATTTTGCCCAGTATCTTCTTTCTAAGGAAGGTATTTATAGTTGCAGAAGAGTTGCAAAAAGTGATATGGAAAAACTTGCAAAAGCTACAAGCGGTAAAATTGTGAGTAATGTAAATGAACTTACTCCTTTTGAACTTGGAAATGCACAAAATGTTGAGGAAGTAAAGCATGGTGAAGATAAGTTGACTTATGTAAAAGGTTGTGAAAATCCTAAAGCTTTGACTATTTTGATTCATGGAGGAACAGATCATGTTATTGATGAGATTGAAAGAGCTATACGTGATGGATTGGGGGATGTTGCGTGCTCTTTAGAGTCTGGGTTGATTGTTCCAGGAGGAGGGGCTATTGAGATTGAACTTTCTAAAATACTTAGAGAGTTTTCTCAGAGTTTAGGCGGAAGAGAACAACTTGCTGTAGAAGAATTCGCTTCTGCCTTAGAATTTATACCTCTTACTTTGGCTGAAAATGCAGGATTAGATCCTATAGATATTTTAACAGAGTTAAAATCAAGACATGATTCTGGAGAAAAAAATACAGGAATAAATCTTTTTACAAATAAAGTTGAAAATATTTTAGAGGCAAGAATTATGGAGCCGTGCAAGATTAAAAGTCAGGCGATAAATTCTGCAAGCGAGGTTGCTATTATGATTTTAAGGATAGATGATGTAATTGCTTCAAATGATAAAGGCAGGACTTCTCCTGGAAAATATCAAAAAGGATATGAAAATATGCCTAACAGAATGCCAATGGGTGATTTTTAAATTAGATTTTTAGTTTAGTAAACTAAGAGTTAATCCTATAACCATATTTTTCACACCAATTGTATTTTTTACTATTTTCCTAAAACTTTATAATTAAAATTTTGTTAAATATTATATAGAAAAAATAAACTCTTTAGAAAATTATAAAATAAATGTTTAAAATAAAATGCAGAATAGGATGTAATTATTGATATCAATTATTATTTATAGTAATGAGAAATATTTAAATGTTCTGATTGGTTCATAATAAAATAATTAGGAGTTTGAAATGAATACATATGATTTTATTGTTGTTGGTGCAGGTGGAAGTGGTTTAGCAGGAGCTATGTATGCTGCACGACTTGGTTTAAAAGCATTAGTTTTAGGACACAGCCATGGAACAGAGCTTGCTGTGGGAGGAGTTATTACTACAACAAATATAGTTGAAAATTATCCTGGATTTAAGAGTTTAACAGGAGCTGAACTTGCTAAAAAACTTGAAGAACATGCAAGAGATTATGGAGTTGATATTAGGAATGAAAAAGTTGATTTTATAGATAAAAATAAAAATTTATTCAAGGTTAAAACTAGTAAAGATACATATATGGGAAAAACAATTTTATTTTCAACAGGAACAAAATGGAAGAAATTGCCTGTAAGTGTTAAAGGTTCAAGAGAATTTGAAAATCATGGTATTTCTTATTGTGCTTTATGTGATGGTGCTTTTTATAAAGATAAAATAGTTGCAGTTGTTGGAGGAAGTGATTCTGCAACAAAAGATGCTTTGCTTTTATCAGAACATGCAAAAAAAGTTTATATTATTTATCGTGGCGAGAAAATAAGACCAGAGCCAATAAATCTTAAAAAAATTGAGCAAAAAAAGAAAATTGAAATTATAAATAATACAAATATTATTGAAATAAAAGGAAATAAAAAAGGTTTTGTTAATTCAGTAATTTTAGATAGGGAATATAAAGGTAAAAAAGAATTAAATCTTGATGGGGTTTTTGTAGCTATTGGACATGAAATTCTTTCAGATGTGGCTAAAAGATTAGGTGTTAAAACTAATAAAAAAGGTGAGATAAAGATAAATCATATGACTTCTGAAACTTCTGTGCCAGGAGTTTTTGCTGCAGGAGATGTTACAGATAAACCTTTCAAGCAGTTAATTACAGGTGTTGCAGATGCTTGTACTGCTGCTTATTCTGCTTATGAATATTTGAGTGAATAAATATTTATAAATTTTCTTTTAGTTTTTAAATAACCAAAACCCTTATAATCTATTTTAATAGTATTTTTCTATGGCTAAACTTTTAACTAAAGACGGAAAAGAAGTTGAACTTGAAGAAGGTTCTGATATTAGAGAAGCATGTGAAAAATTAGGGGTTGAATTTGGATGTTCAAGTGGAATTTGCGGAACATGCATGATTGATGTGGTTGAAGGTGAAGAAAACCTTTCTGAATTAACAGAAAGGGAAAAAGCTTTAAATAGAGACAAAAAGCACAGATTAGCTTGCCAGTGTAAAATTAAATCTGGAAATGTTGATATTGGATTTTGAAAGTGACACTTGACTTTGAAAAAGATAAACTTGTTAAGGAATTGAAAAAGAAAAAACAAAAGCGTGTTTTAGTTCAGCTAGCAGAAGGCATTAAACAAAACTCGTTTGAAATTGCTGAAACAATTGAAAAAGCTGTGCCTGGAATTGAAGTTGTGTTTTCAGGAGAAACATGCTGGGGAGGTTGTGGCGTTGCTGTGCAAGAAGCAGAATATATCAATGCTGATTTAATTATTCATTTCGGACATTCAAAATTTATAGATGTAGATTTTCCTGTAATTTATATTGGGGTTAAAGATATGCTTAATTTAAAACCCTTAATGAAGAAATCTTTAGATAAGCTGAAAGATTTTGATAAAATAGGATTGTCTTATTCTATTCAACATAAACATGATTTAGAAAAAATAATAAAATTTTACAAAGATAATGGAAAAAAAGTTGTCTTGTCAGAAAAAATAGGTAATGTTGCTTATGAAGGACATGTAGTTGGTTGTCAATATGAAGGATTAAAAGCAATTCAAAATAAAATTGATTGTTTTGTTATTTTTGGAAACCAATTTCATTCAATGGGTGCTGTTCTTGCAGTTGAAAAACCTGTAATTTTAATTGATGTTTATAATGATGATGTAAGAGGCATGAAGGGTTTAAGAGATAAAGTAATTAAACAAAGAGCTGTTTCAATTTCTAAATTACGTGATGCTAAAAAAGTAGGTTTAATTACTGAGATTAAACCAGGACAAAAATTTGGTTCTGCAAAATATCTTTTAAAAGAATTAGAAAAAGCAGGCAAAAAATCTGTTTTAATTAGCATGAATGAGATTTCTCCTGATAAACTAATGAATTTTTATGATGTTGATGCTTTTGTGGAATTAGCTTGTCCAAGGATAGCTGTTGATGATTTTGCAAAATATCAAAAACCTATTTTAACATTTAAGGAAGCTTTGATTGCTTTAAATATTATGAGCTGGGAAGAAGGTTTGAAAAAAGGATTTCTTTAAACCCGAATATTTATAAACTATAGCCATTATAGTTACTATAGGAGCTATAAAATGAAAACAACAACGATTCAGGTAACAAAAGAATTGAAAGAGAAAATAAGCAGTTTTGGAATGAAAAATGAAACTTTTAATGACATTCTCTCTAGATTGTATAAAAGTGCTGTGGATAGGCAATTAAATGACTTTCTTTTTAATGAAGAAGGATTTATAACTATTGAAAAAGCAAGGAAAAGGCTTAATAAAAAATGGCCAAGGTAGAAATAGTTGAATCTTTATTTAAAGAAATTGAAAAAAAATTTAAAGGTGAATCCCATAAAATAATTGATTTACTTGAAACTTTAGAAGAAAATCCTAAAAAAGGAAAATATGTTGGGCAAGCTGGAGGCGTTGTAATTAAAGAAATTAGATACAAAAAACTTAGATTTTATTTTATTGTTGATGGTTATAGGATAAGGGTTTTTGATATAGAAAACTTATCTGATTTATTAATAAGATTTGTGAGAATGTCTGATAAGAAGTCACAGCAAAAAACAATAAATGAGATTAGAAATATTTTAATAAAGTTCGGAGAAAAAGGATTTCTTTAAGTATAATAATCCTTAAAAAATAATTTTTAGCAAGAAAGGATTTTTTAAGATATTATTTTATAGTTCAGAAGAATACACTGGATTTGGAGAGATCCTCGTGACTCTTTATCTAACATTTAAAAAATAAAACCAAAACTTTAATAAATATGTTTTTTTGTATAATATAAATTCTTTGCTAATTTTAGTGAAAGGAGGTTTAATATGACAGAAGACAAAAATGCAACAATAACTTTAAAAAAAGATACTTTATGGAAAGTAGGAACCTTTGTTTTTGCATTACTGTTCGTGATAACATTATTGGTGAGCATTGGTTTGCCAGGAACAGGACAAGCTGTTAAGAATGATGATACAGGGGTTGAAGAGCAAGAAGCTGTAAATGCAAAAGCATTAATTGATGAAAATGATCCTGTTTTAGGTGACAAAGATGCAGATGTAAGTATTATTGAGTTTTCTGATTTTCAGTGTTCATTTTGTGCAAGAGCCTATAATGATGCAATATCTGATTTTAAAAACAGCAAGTATTTTGCAGATGGTGAAGTTAATTTGATTTACAAGCACTTGCCTTTAAATAGTATTCATCCACAAGCACAAAAAGCTGCAGAAGCTGCTGAATGTGCAAATAGACAAGGCATATTTTGGGAGTATCATGATATTTTATTCATGAACCAAAATGCTTTAGATGTTTCAAGTTTAAAGCATTATGCTAATCAGCTTGGATTAGATACAGAAGAATTTAATTCATGTTTAGATAATAATGAAGCAACAGAAGAAATATCAAAAGAACTTGCACAAGCTACAGCTGCAGGAGCAAGAGGAACACCTTACTTTGTTGTTGTAAATAATGATAATGGAGATGCAACAAGTGTTTCAGGAGCTGTTCCATTTACAAATTTTGAGGCTGCTATAAACGCAGTCCAATAATTTTTTATTTTTTATTTATCTCTTTTATAATTTAAAATGAAATTTTCCAGAAAAGAGAAAAAAGATTTAACATATGCAGGAACAATGATTTCCTTAGCATTTGCTATATTATTATCAGGTGGTTTGACAAATTTTAATTTTGGGTTTTTTATTGTTTTTGTAATCGCATTTTTTACAGCCGGAATTGGTTTTTTATTCCACGAATTAATGCATAAGTTTGTTGCTCAGTATTATAAACTTTGGGCAGAATTCAGGGCAGATTATAAAATGCTTTGGCTTGCAATTGCATTTAGTTTTTTTGGATTTATTTTTGCTGCTCCAGGTGCTGTTTATATAAGAGGAAATATGGACAGAGAGAAAAATGGAAAGATTTCATTAGCAGGACCTTTAACAAATATAGTTTTAGCTGTTATATTTTTATTACTTTTATTGTTTTTACAATTTAATTCGCAGATATTAAATGCTTTTTTTAGTTTTGGATTAACCATAAATTCATTACTTGCAGCTTTTAATATGATTCCTGTAATGCCTTTTGACGGGGCCAAAGTAATTAAATGGGATAAAATTATTTATTCAATCACCCTTATATTAGGAATAGGATTGTTTATTGTTAGTTTTTTTGTTTGAAATGGAAAATAAAAAAGTTGGGTATCTTTTGATAGGGATTGCTTTGTTACTTATAGTTATCATCTTTTTGTTTCAGGGTGCTTTAAAAGAAGTAGTTGCAGCGAGTTGTGGTGAAGAGCATTCTGTTGTTTGCCCTATGAATACAACCATTAATCAACAAACTTATTTGGCTTTGTCAATTGTAGGGGTTTTGATTGTTTTTGCTTTTGTATTGATTTTTACAAAACCTAGAGAAAAAGTTGTTGTGAAAAAAATAAAATCAAGGAAAAAGAAAATTGATAAAAGTAAACTTGATGTCAAGGAAAAGAAAGTTATTACTTTGCTTGAAAAAGAAAATGGAGCTATTTTTCAATCAACACTTAAGGAAAAAATAGGGATTGGAAAAGTAGGGATGACACGTCTTTTAGATAAACTTGAAGCAAAACAATTAGTGGAAAGAAAAAGACGTGGAATGAATAATATGGTTGTTCTAAAGAATTAATCACATTTTTTATGTTTGAGCAAAAAATGCAGGGGTATAATTCTTGTTTTAAAATTAAGTTATAAAAAAGATATTTATAATTGGTTCAATCTCAAAAATCCTTAAAAACCATTCACATCTCCTGCAATTTTCTAACAGCATCTAAAACTCTTATATCTGGAGAAAGAATTGTTACTTTATCTTCAGGAAATCTTAATGCTCTATATATGCCTTGCAAGAACCTTCTCCATGCTTTGTCTTTATAAAATTCCCAGTAATATTGAGGGTGTGTTTTGTTTAAAACTTTCCAGAAAATATCTTTTACATTAGGATTAGGATATTTAGTAAATATGATTGAATTGCAAATTTCTCCTGGGAAATCCACTCCTCTTCCGCATTTAGTGCTAAATAATTTTTTAATATGTCCTTTTTTAAAATCAGAAATTTCAGAACCTGTTTTGTCTTCTCTTTGATTATGTTTTATTTCTTCAGAACTTATTAGAGAACTAAGCTCAAAAAGTTTTTTCTCTTTTTCATTAGGCAAATCTTTAAAAGAATTAACATGAATTAAAATAGGGTGTTGTGATTTTTCAACACAGGCAGAAAAAGCATCCAAGTAATCTGCTCGTGAATAATTTTTTGAAGCAAAATTAGAATATTTGCAGTCAAATTCTTTTCCTGTTCTCATTATTTCTATAGAACCAAAATTTAATTCTTCTGCCTTAATAATTTTAAAATCTTTTATTTCAAAAATATTCTTTAAGATATTTTCAGAATGTAGGGTTCCGGACATGAAAATAAGGGTTTTGGTTTTGTCAAGCAAATCTTTAAATTTTCCAGAAATATCAGTACTTACTAATTTAATTATAAGGTCGTTGTCTTTATCTTTTTTGTAAGTTAAATAAACATTATTTAATGAAGTTTCAAAATTTTTTGAAGTTTCAAGTACTTTGTTAAGGTAGTTTAATTCATCTAGGGTTATTTCTGCTTCTAAATCAAGATTTGATGTAAATTCTTTAAAAATGTCTTTTATTTTTGTTTCAGAAATATGGAACACTTTATTTTCATCAATGCCTAAAGCATTCTTATTTTTTCCTTCTAATTTTATTAGATTTTTTATTTTTTCTATTGATTTTTTTACTTTTTTATAATTTGTATTAAAGTTATTCAATGAAGTTAATGTTCTTGTTAAGTTTAGTTCTCCCTGCTGAAAAAATTCATCTAAAAATTCATCAGCCTCATCAATAATATCTGCTTCTGTTAGTGGTTTTCTTCCTAAAGCTAATTCTGCTTTGTATTTTGCAGAATTAAAGATTATTGCATCTGCATATAAATAAGAAAGGTATTGATCATAGTAAGAGCATCCTTTTTTTCTATGGTAAAAAATATAATCTTCTCCATCTGAACCTTTATATTTCTTTTTTCTTGAGTCAGGAAGTGTTTTTAGTTCAAAATTAGCTGGAAGAATAGGACTCCAATAGGGATTAGATGCAGCAACAGTTATTCTTTTAACATTATTAAAGGAAATTTTTTCTGGTTCTTTTAAAAACGGATTTTCTTTTACATATTTCATTATTTGCAAGGAATTTTTTTCAACTATTTTTATATTTTCAGGAAGAGAAGGGTCTGCACATGAAATACCTGGTTTAATTATTGAATCATGGTTATCTTTTCCAGTAACCATTGCTATTTTCATTTTTTCTCCATTGGGTTTAAATAAATATTTTTCAGTAATATAATCTTCTTCATACTGTCTTTGAAGTGCTTTTACAGGAACCACTATTGAAGACTTTCCAAGAATTCTTGCTACATTTAAAGCTATTGCACTTTTACCAGAACCACATGTTCCATGGAGAAAAATTACTTTATGGTTTTTTGAAGCTTCAACAATTTCTTTTACTATATCTTCCTGTGTTTTTTCGTTTGTAAATTTTAAAGGATGAAGTTTTTTTTGCTTTGAATAAAGACTCCAATAATTTTTAGAAAAAATATCATTTATTTTTTTATCTTTTTTTAAAAATTCAAGAGAATCAGATGTCTTTAATTTTTTTGCAGTTGATTTATTGGATTTTATTTGAAAAAGTTTAGAATTTTTATCTTTTTTTACACCTATAGGTTTTCCATCGTCACCAAAAATTATTTTTGTCATGAAAATATTATTATGATTCATAGTTTAAAAAACCTTCATGTAACTAGTTACACCAAAGCGCATATAAAAAATCTTTTTTTTATTATTGTAATTAAATTGGAGAAAAATTAGCAAATGAATTTATGGATTGTAATTAGTGCTGTAATAGGGGTTTTAGCTCTTGCTACAGTAGCTGTTACAGGAATAGGATTTGTTAATGCAGATTCTTCTGAGACAATTCCGTGTAAAACTTGTGAAAAAGGATGCACACAATCAAGTAATTGTGGATTATCCACATGCGGGGTTGCTTCAGGAACAGGTAATTGTGGGTGTGGGAGGTAACTCTCACCCCTTTTTATTTAATTTTATTTTTTGTTTATAAATTTAGAAATTATTTTTTCTCTTTTTTACTTATTTTTTATTTTTCCTTCTTTCAAACAATTCTGAACAGCATCAAGAGAAAGACACGCACATTGTTTTTTCAAGGGAGTTATTTTAATATTTATAAGTTTGAGTAAATCCTCGTTTTTCATAGAAAGCACTTCTTCAACTTTTTTGCCTTTTATTACTTCTGTAAGTTCTGATGCAAAAACTATGCAAACAAGGCAACCAGTACCAAAAAACATTGCATTTTTAATTTTTCCATTTTCAACTTTTAGATGAATGGACATTTCATCGCCACAAATAGGATTAGCTTCAAAATGCTCGTGAGTAGGATTTTCCATTTCTCCAAAGTTTTTTGGGTTTTTCCATAACTTTAGTATTTCTTTTTTATATAAGTCACTTGGTTTTTTTCTTGCCATTTCTCAAAGCTTTTTTAACTGCATTCCATGCAAGGAGTGCACATTTAATTCTTGAAGAATTTTTATTAGTATCTGTCAATTTTAGAATGTCTTTGTTATTAAATCTTTTGATTTTATCTAAATCCTGTCCTTTTATTTTATTTATTAGCATTGAAGCTGAAACAATACTTAAAACACAACCACTTCCAGAAAATTTAGCATCTTTAATTTTGCTTTTTTTGATTTTTAATTCAATTTTTATCTCATCCCCACAATTAGAATTTTTTTCTGTTGCACTATGAGTGGGTTCTTTAAGTTTTCCGTAATTTTCTGGAGATTTATAAAGTTCTAGAATATGTTTATTGTAAATGTTTTTAGGTATTCCTTGTTGCATTTTATAAGTATTTTTTAATTTCTTCTATTGTGATTGCAATAGCATTTTTATTTTGAGGATATAAATGAGACATAATTCCAATAACTTTATTATTTTTTAATAAGGGACCTCTGCTAAAGCCTTTTTCAGATGTGTAATTAAGAACAATTACTTTTTTATCAAAAATTTTAACATCATTTGCATTCATAAAATAATTAGGAATAATTTTCAATATTTTTCCAGAAGATTTAAATTGTTTTTTAACCAACAAATTTTGCGAATTTAATATTTCTTTTATATCTCTTTCAGGATAACCAATATTTTCTACACTATCCTTTTCAGAAAGTGCATTTGTTGATTCAAAAAAATCATGTGAACCTTCAATTTTAAGGATAGTTGTATCAATTTCAGGTAAAAATTTAATTTTTTCATTTAATTTTATTTCGATCTTTTTTCCAGCAGGATTAATTATGAAAATATTATCATTAAAATAATTTGAATTAGGAAAAAAGGATGTTTGATTTAAGATATGGTAAGAAGTAATAAAAGTATTTTTGTTTATAAAAAACCCTGTTCCACAAACCCCTAATTTTTCTAAATTTCCTTTTGGGGAATAGTGTGGTCTTAAAATTATCCAAACCTTGTTATCCATTTTATTCAAACTTCCCCATTATTTTTTTTAAACTTTTAATAAGTTTATCAACATCTTCAAAAGTATTGTAGAAGTAAAAACTTGCTCTGCAAACTCCTCCTGGAATTCCTAGTTTTGTCATTAAAGGCATTACACAACAATGTCCTGCTCTAATTGCTATTTTATTTTCATCACATAAATAAGCTACATCATGAGGGTGTATTTCTTTTAAATTAAATGAGATTATTCCAGAACTTTTCTCAATTCCTGGATTGTAAATTGTTATGCCTGGAATTTCTTTTAGTTTTTCTAAAGCATACTTTGTGAGTTGTTTTTCCCATAAAGAAATATTTTCTAAACCTATTTTTTCTAAATATTTTATTGATTCTGCTAATGCAATTATTTCACTAATATTTTGTGTTCCTGCTTCAAATTTCTTTGGAATTTTAGCCCATTCAGCATTTTTTAGTGTTACTCGTGAAATCATGCCTCCGCCAAATAGAAAAGGATTTAGTTTATTTAAAACAGATTTTTTTCCATATAATCCACCAATACCTGTAGGCCCAAGCATTTTATGCCCTGAAAATGCAAGAAAATCACAATCTAATTTTTTAACATTTAATTTAGTATGTGGGAGACTTTGTGCAGCATCTATGATAGTTAAGGCATTTTTTTCTTTTGCTATTTTAATTATTTTTTCTATAGGAATAATTGTGCCTGTAACATTTGAAATATGTGTCAAAGAAACTATTGCTGTTTTATTTGTTATTTTTTCTTTAGCATCTTTTAAATCTAGGGTAAAATCATCTTTTATTTTGATAAATTTTAATTTAAAATCAAGGCGTTTTGCCATCTCTTGCCATGGAATTAAGTTTGAATGGTGTTCTATTTCTGTTAAAACTATTTCATTTTTTTCTTTTGGAATTATTGAATCAATTGTATATGAAAGTAAATTAATTGATTCTGTTGTGTTTTTTGTAAATAAAAGCTCTTTTTCATTTGCACTAATAAACTTAGCAATAATTTTTCTTGCTTTATTGTATTTATTCATAGCTCTTTCACTTAAACTATAAAGTCCCCTTCCTACATTTGCATTATCTTTTTCACAAAAATCTATTATAGATTTTATAACTTGCTTTGGTTTTTGAGATGTAGCAGCATTGTCAAGATAAATTAATCCAGGGTTATTTTCAAAAATAGGAAAATCTTTCTTAATTTTTTTAACAACTTTGTTGTTTATTTTCATAATTAATTAAAGAATATAAGCATTTAAAAAAGATAGGGTTTTTTAATTAAAGTTTTAAAAAGAGTTTTAAAATGGAAACATTATTGAAAAAATATTTTGGCTATAATGAATTCAAGCCAATGCAACTGGATGTTATAAAAAAAGTCTTAAGTAAAAAGGATGTTCTTGCAGTTATGCCTACTGGAGGAGGAAAGTCTTTGTGTTATCAGCTTCCAGCACTTAAATTAGATGGTTTAACAATAGTTATTTCCCCTCTTATTTCTTTAATGAAAGACCAGGTTGATGGTTTGAAGAAAAACAGTATTCCTGCAGAATATATTAACTCTACTCTTTCTTCTTCAGAAATATTGAAAATTGAATTAGGAATAATAAACAATGAGATAAAGTTATTGTATGTTGCTCCTGAACGTCTTGATTCAAAGGAATTTAGGAGATTGATGATGGTTTCTAATGTAAACCTGATTGCTGTTGATGAAGCACATTGTATTTCTGAATGGGGACATGATTTTAGACCAAGCTATAGGAATCTTAGGAAGATAAGAGAAATGTTTCCTAATACAAAAATTATTGCATTAACTGCAACTGCTACTGAAAAAGTAAGGCAAGATATAATTAATGAACTTTCTTTAAAAGAGCCTGAAGTTTTTGTGTCTAGTTTTGATAGAAAAAATCTTAAGTTGCAAATTGAAAGAAAAAAACATAGTTTTGAAAAAATATTAAAAATTCTTGAAAATAGAATTGGAAAATCTGCAATTATTTATTGTTTTTCCAGGAAAGAAGCAGAATATATTTCTAACAAATTAAATTATCATGGAATTAATTCTTTGCCTTATCATGCAGGATTAAATAATGAAATCAGAAAACGCAATCAGGAATTGTTTATTCAAAATAAAGCTGATGTTATTGTAGCAACTATTGCATTTGGAATGGGTATTGATAAGCCAGATGTAAGATTGATTATCCATTATACTTTTCCAAAAACACTTGAAGCTTATTATCAACAAATAGGTCGTGCTGGAAGAGATGGTTTGCCAAGTGAGTGTATTTTGTTTTATTCATGGGGTGATAAGAAAAAACATGAATTTTTTATTGATAAATTTGAAAATGATTTTATTCAGGAGAGAGAAACCAGAAAAATGAGCAAAGTTATGAGGTATTGTGAAACTAACTTGTGCAGAAGAAAATTTTTATTAAGTTATTTTGGAGAAGATTTTGAAAAAAATAATTGTGGTAATTGTGATGTATGTCTTGAAAAAGATAAATTCTAATTTTTTGAATTTTTAATAGTAAGTTTTATTTCTTTAATTAGTTCGTTGATTTCTTTATCATCCATTCCATGGACACCTGCCCCTTGCTCAATTGTTTCATGCGTAGCAAAAGGGCATCCTACACAACTTAAACCATGGCTAAGTAAAATAGGAATTACTTCAGGATGTTTTTCAATTAATTCTGCAATATTAATGTTTTTTGTTATTTTCATAAAAAAGCATTGTGGATAAGTTTTTTAAATCTTACTTGCTTATTGAATTTATGAGTTTATTTGGAGGTGATTTTGGGGTTTCTGAATTTATTTTTCAAAGACTTAATGCTTTTAAAGAGCATTTGTCAAGAAAAACACAAAGAGAGATTGCACATCTTATTGAAGAAACAGTTGTATTTTTTAGTCTTGCAGGACCTATTATGACATTACCCCAAATAATCAAAGTATTTGGAGAAAAATCTGTTGAAGGTTTATCTCCTATAACATGGTTTGCTTATGCATTTATTGCTTTTTTTTGGTTGATTTATGGTGTGTTTATTAAAAACAGATATATTGTATTTTCAAATTGTTTATGGATTGTGATGCATGCTTCTATGATAATAGGCATTTATTTGTATGGTTAATTAATCTTTATTAATTTTTATTGCTTTGCCATTAATAACAGCATCTGCTAGTTTTTTTCTTGCAGAGCTTAATATTCTTGAAAGTGTTGATTGAGATATTTGCATTTTTTTACCAGCTTCTCTTTGAGGTATTTTTTTTAAGTCAATTAATCTGATTGCTTCAAATTCTTCTAAAGAAAGTATGGTTTCAACTAGGTTTTGCATTTTAATTCCTGCTGGTTTAAAGTAAGAAGAGTTTGGCCGGCCTCTTACTCTTCTTCTTTTTCTTGGTCTTGGCATGTTTATAATAGGAAGATCTTGTTTTTATTCTTTACCTTATTTTTGAAATCTTCTTCTTGGTCTTTCAAGGTTTCCTTCTATTTCAGATCTTTTAACTCTTCTTGGTCTTCTACCAAAACCTAATTGTAGTACATTTTTATTAGGTTTAGCACCTTTGCAATTTCCTTTTTGTCTTCCTGTTTTAGGCCCTTTTCCTTCAGGACCTGTTCCATCTTTATTTGGCATTTTTGCTCCTGTTGTTTTTGTTATATTTAGTTATGAATACATATGCATAATACTTTATAAATCTTTTGTTTTGAATATGTATGCAGAATTATTTTCTCAGTG
>CAZKZO010000010.1:0-17156 GCA_964557325.1 Candidatus Woesearchaeota archaeon
AAAAAAGAAACAAAAAGGGCAGGCTTTTTTCTCTAATTTTTTGGTCGTCGGAAACAATCTTTCTTTAAAATTTAATAAACCAAAACATTTAAATAATCTACATTTGTATACAATTGTATATGGAAACAACAATAAGACTAAATAATGAAACAAAAGAACAACTGGATTTATTCAAGCAATATAAAAGCGAGAGTTACGACGAACTCGTAAGAAAACTTATCTATTTAGCGAAGATGTGTGAAAAAAAACCAAAATTAAGTCAAAAAACAATCCTTGAAATAAAAGAAGCTAGAGAAAGGATTAAAAGTGGGGATTTCTATACAGAAGCAGAAGCCAAGAAAATTCTTGGTCTATAAAAGATGTATGATTTAAAATTTGATAAAAAAGCCATTAACTTTCTGAATAAACTTGAAAAGAAAGATAAAGAGAGGATTTGGAATAAACTTCAGGAATGTAAGATGGACCCTTTTCGTTATCTCAAACATTTAGAAAATATGAAGGATATAAACTAAGAGTTGGGGACTATCGTATTATAATAGATGTTGAAAAAACAATCAAACTTTTGAATGTTGTGAAAATAGGAAGCCGAAAAAACATTTACAATTAAAACAAAAAATAATTCTAAAAAACCTCCTTTAAGCCCGATGTTATGTCCAATATTTTTTGGGCTAAAAGCTAGTCAAATTAAAAATTTGAAGAATTATAAAAAAGAAGTTGGCTAAAAATTATTTTCTATCAACCGAAAGATAAGCTTGAGTTTTGTATGCGTTTCTTACTCTATCGCCCCATTCTATTCTTTCTGATGGGCTCAATCCACTATTTCTATCATCCAAAACTCTTCTTGCTGTTTCTTCAGCAGCCATTGCACCTAAATCATATTTCCCGCCTTCCGCACTCTCTATTGCAGTAACTGCTGTGCTTAATGCGGTTCTAGATGCTTGCTCTCTTTTAAGAGCTTCCATATACATATCTATGATTTCTTGTGACATTTTTTTACCTTAAATTTACATGCAATAGCAAGTATTTAAATCTTTCGCTTAATTCACTACTTGAAAGTTAATATTAGATACGCCCAAATTCTGAACTCAAAATCCTTCGGATTTTGCCATGCTGCACTCTCCTCACTTCGTTCATCATCATTGAACTAAAATCTCCCTTTCAAATACTTCTTCTGTTTTCTTTCAGGAAATTTTTCAATTGAGTAACGAAGGGTTGTTCTTGGAATGTCTTTATAGTGTTTTTGTAAAAATCCCTCTAGTTTTTTCATGTCTTTTTTACCAACTTCTCTTAACATCCAACCAACAGCTTTGTGAATTAAATCATGATTGTCTTTTAAGAGAATTTTTGATATTTTTAAAGTATCTTTAAATTCATTATTTTTTATAAAAGTATGAGTAGAAATGATTGAAATTCTTTTCTTCCAAAGATTTTTTGAATTAGCAAGATTGTAAAGGATTTTTTTATCTTTATTCAAAAGATAATCTCCTGCAATATAAGATGCACTACAATCAACCAAATCCCAATTATTAATTTTTTCAGCATTTTTAATGTAGAAATTAAAAATTTCTTTTTTCTCTTTTTCAGAAGCTTTTCCATATTTTTTAACCAAAATTAATAATCCTGCTAGTCTATGTTCATGAATCTTACTTTTTAATAGTTCTTTAATTGAATTTAATGGCAATTCATATTTATTAATAACACTTCTTAAATCATGTGCATTAATCCCTAGAAAAACATCACCTTCTCCATATTGGCCCTTGCCTGTTTTAAAATACCTCTTAGCTTTTTTTGATTTTTCAGGACTACTAAGTTTTTTTAAATCTCTTTTAACTCTTTTCATAGGTTTTAAAACCTAGACCTATATAAAAATCTTAACAAAATGAATTCAAAAACAGCAATAAAACAATTACACGAAATTGCAAAATTAGGCAAAGATATGAGGCTTGCTGCAGAATGGGAAAAAGATTGGCACATTCTTATTGCAACTTTATTATCTGCAAGAACAAGAGATGAAGTAACAATTGTTGTAGCAGGGAATCTCTTTAAGAAATATTCAACCTTAGAGAAACTTTCTAAGGCAAAAATATCAGATTTACAGAAAATTCTTAAACCAGTGAATTTCTATAAAAATAAATCTAAAAATATTCTAAAATGTGCAAAAGCAATTGTAAAAGAACATAAAGGAAAAGTCCCTAGGGATTTTGATAGACTTGTTAAACTTCCAGGAGTTGGAAGAAAAACAGCAAATGTATTTCTTGCTGTAGATGGAAAACCTGCTATTGGTGTGGATACACATGTAAATTATATCTCAAATAAATTAGGTTGGACATCAAGTTTAAAACAAGAGCAAGTTGAAAAATCTTTGAAAAAATTATTTCCAAAAAAATATTGGAGAAAGATAAATTATATTCTTGTTTGTTTTGGCAGAACTTATACTAGTAGAAAAGAAAAGAACGAAATTCTTAAACAAATCAAAAAGATAAAATGAAACAAATAACCTCTAAAATTAATAAACTAAAAAATTCTCAGGTTAAAAATCTAATTGATAAAAGAATAAATGAATTTAAACAAACTGGAAAAAATAAGAAAGAGGTTTTTCGTGAATTATGTTTCTGCATTTTAACTGCAGGCACAAGTGCATCTCTTGGCTTGAAAACAATAGAACATTTGAGAGATACTATTTTTTTAGGAAGTGAAAAAGACATTCAAAAAAAGCTTAAACAAGTTTACAGATTTCATACTTTAAGAGCAAATTATTTATTTTTAGCTAGAGAGAATTTTAAAAAAATTGATTTTTCAAAGCCAGATATTAGAGAACAAATCATAAAAAACATAAAAGGAATTGGAATGAAAGAAGCATCTCACTTTTTAAGAAATATTGGGGAATTAGATTATGCAATTGTTGATTTCCATATAATTGATAATCTTGTTAAATCAGGATTAATTGAAAAACCCAAATCTTTAACTCCTAAAAAATATCTTGAAATTGAAAATATTTTGCGCAAATTAGCAGAAAAAACAAATTTATCTTTAGCAGAACTTGATTTATATCTTTGGTATATGGAAACAGGAAAGGTTTTGAAGTGATTCTTTGATTATATAAGTCCTTATTAAATACACACATTTATTTTAATTATGTCTAAATTAGTTTATTGTGCAACACTTTTCAGATTTTCTCATAAGAGAGGGATAATGGATTTCATCACATCTCAAGGAAATGTTCTGCACTCTTTTCAAGCATTTCCTTACAAAAGATTTGAAGGGAATTCTCAAATAAGAAGAAAACCATTTATGTAATAGTGTTTGAGACTTATTGATATAAGTGATGAATTTAGATTATTTAGAGTGTCTGAAAGGACTTTATAGAATTAAAATATGCTCTAAAAATTGATATACCTCTAAGATTATATAGTAATTTTGATCCTAAATGAAAGAATTTTTATGATAAATTAGTACAATTTATAACAACTCTTTTGGTGGTTTAGAATAATTATTTTTGCAAAGCTTTTCTTTGCTGTCTTTTTGGAGCTTTAGATTTGGCTTTTTTTGTTTGGTGCTTTGCTTTTCTTGCAGCTTCTTTTTTCTGTTGTTTTCCTGATTCAATTACAGCTGCTTGTTTTCCTTTTTCTTCTTCTTTTTCTTCTTCTGTTTTCTTTTTAGTTTCTTCACGGGTTTTTTCTGGTTTTCCACCTGTTTTTTCTTTAAGTTTTTGCATTGCTGATTTTTTTTGTTCAGCAATTTCTTTTGTCTTTTTCTCTCTTTTTTCAATTCTTATTTTTTTAAATTCAAGTTTTTTTGGAACATCAAATAATTCTACAAAAACATTATTTCCTTTTTTAATAGCTTTAACCTTAACTTTAAATGGCGGTTTTTTTATGCCTCTTGCCCATACAAATTCATTAAGAAATTTATCAATTTTAACCTTGTTTAAATCCCTATCTCTAATTTTCATATGACGAACAATGAATTCTTTAATTAGTTTGATTGATTTTTTAGCTCTTTTGTACCTTGGAACATGCATATATTTTCTTCTTAAAGGTATGATAAATTCTTTTTCTTCATCTGGTTTATCTCTTATACCAGATTTTTTCTTGTCAACAACTTTTTTAATATCTTTTTTTAATTGTTCTTCTATTTTTTCTGTTTTTTTAGGTGTATCTTTAACCTTATTGGCTTTGCTATCTTTAGATTTTTTTTCTGATTTTTTATCCTCAGTTTTCAAATTTTTTTCCTGTTTTTTCTTTTGTTGATCCATTTTTCAAAAAAATTAACCAAAGTGTGATTTTTTCTGTTTTCTTGGTTTAATATGAAGTTTAGTTCTTCTCCAGCTTCTTCTGTGACGTGTTATTTCAGAAGGATGCACTTTTTTCCCAACACCATACTTCTTTAGTACAGCCCAAACCGGAGCCCATTTAGTTTGTTTGGACTTTTTTGCAAGTTTTTCCTTCTTTTTTTTATTTTTAATCCCCATATTATTTCACTTCCTCCAAAAACTTTTTTCCTTTATCTGTAAGTTTTCTTCCAGACCTTTGTTTTGATTTATTTTTAATTATTTCTGTAAAACCTGCTTCATCAGATTGTTGAAGGATTGTCCGAATTATTTTTCCACTTGCTTTTTTAAATTTATCTGGTTTAAATCCTCTGTCTTTTTTACTTCCATATTTTGTTTTAAGTCTGTTTACACCTATAATTTCTTTTCTGTATATGTGTCTTAAAATACTTGCAGCTCTTTTATACCAAAAATCAGGGTCGTCAATAGGTCTTTCTTTTCCAGGTCCTGATTTTACAAATTCAACCCATTCTGGAGCCTTGAATTCGGAAATTTCTTTTAAAGCATTAGCTAATTTTAGATTATATTCTTGAGCATGTAATTCATATACTGGATTTTTTACTTCAAATTTTGTTTCCATGTTATATAATAGGCATTCCTTTCGGAATTAGAATCGCTTAGCGATTTAACCTGTTTTTCTAAGAAGTAAGTGGTTTATAAATTTATTTGTTGAGAAAGCCAAGAACATTTTTGTTCAAGATTTTTTATTTGTGCATTAAGAAGTGCAAAATGTAATTGGTCAACAGATACTGATTCATTTTTTAAGTCATATAAAATTGATGCATCATATTGTGCTATTTTAGGATGTAATTTTCCTTTTGGTGTTTTGGCAAAATCTTCTAAAATTCCTCTTCCTAAAAAATAAAAATTTCCTCCAATTTATAATCCATGTGAATCCTCATCTCTAGTATCAATATTTATCTTTAATTTATCTCTTTTATATAATGTATTCTCCATAAAAATATTAAAAATTTTTAGTTCTTAAACATTATTATCTTGAAAATATATTATTTCCTAGGTTTTCTCCATTTCTTTATAAAGATTGTAAATCCTAAATTTTTTGCAGTGTATTTTGGCCCTAATTTTTCAAGAATTTCTTCAGTATATTTTTTAACATGTTTTTTATCATGTCCTGCACTTTTTAAAATAGAAACTTTTACATTATCATGTTTTTTAAAATGATTTTTAAGAGTCTCAATAAAATTCTCACTTACTTTGTTTTTTCCGAGTTGGATTTGTCCTTGTGTCATTTTTCCTTTTAAATTTTAATATATCTTGTTTTTTAATATTAATTGTTTTTGCATTTTTTACTTTCCATGTTCCTTTTTTCATCCAAAATTTTTTACCTGTATTTTTCCCATTAAAAACATGCATTTTAATATCTGATTTTTTATTTCTCCATGCCTGACTATAACTCGCACAAACAACACCTGCTTCATAAATTTCCTTTTTATTTGGATTTAATTTATCAATAACACAAAAACTACTTCCTGGTTTTATAGTATGTAAAATAGTATTCTCTTTTCCTTTATACTTTTTCATTAGTTCATCATTGTTTTCAGCATTTTTTCCAAGAAAAATCTTTGTTCCTGTGGAAAGATTTTTTTCTCTAAATTTCATATTTTTAAATAACAAATATTGTTTTTATATTTTGCTTATGGAAACCTTTATTAAATAATATTCATAAATTAATCCATGCAGTTTCATTATAATATTTTTCATTATTTAAAAAATAAAGAGTTGAATGAACTTTATGCAACTGTTTCAATAAGGACTTTTGCTCTAACTATGACAGGGTTATTCATTCCTATTTTTCTTTATCAACTAGGACATGATTTTTCAACAATATTTTATTTTTATGCAATTTCTGCTCTTTTTAATATTTTCTTTTTAGTTCCTGCTGCAAAATTTTCCTCTAAATTTGGATTAAAACACTCTATTCTTGCAAGTATACCTCCTTTGATTTTATTTTTCCTCCTTTTATTCTCTCTTGAAATTTATGCCTGGCCATTATGGTTTTTAGCTTTTGTATTGTCAATTCATTTAGCTTTATTTTGGTTTTCATATCATACTGATTTTTCCAAATTTAGCAGTAAAAAGAAAAGAGGGAGTGAAATCGGTTTTTCAAGAGGATTAATTTCGATTGCAGGTGCTTTAGGTCCTATAATTGGAGGTATTATTCTTTCATTTTTAGGATTTAAATTTTTATTTGGAACTGTTTCAATTTTATTATTTATTTCATCATTACCTCTTTTTTTATCAAGAGAAGTACATGAACCTATTGAATTTTCTTTAAAAGGATTTTTCAAAGAATCTAAACTAGGTGATATTTTGACTTATATTGGTCATGGGGTTGAATCAAGGTTAGGGTTAGTTGCATGGCCATTGTTTATTTTTGTATTTATCTTGGGAGAAAATTATATTTCTTTAGGAAGTATATCTTCTTTAGCATTTTTTTCTTCATTATTAATTACTCTTTACGCATCAAAATTTACAGATGTTAACCGAAAATTTTTATTAAAAATAGGTTCTATTTTTACCTCTGTTTTTTGGGTAATCAAATCTTTTTTAACTACTGTACTAGGTGTTTATATAATTGATATTTTATATGGAGCATCTAAAACATGCGTACACATACCTTTTGATGCTATGAATTATGATAAAACTAAAAAGAAAAACAAGGCTAAAATAATCCTTCAAAGAGAAATTTACATTAAAGTAGGAGCATTTTTTATTTTGATAATTTTAGCAATGTTTTCAGAATATATAACACAAATATTTAGATATGCAGGTCCTTTATCTTCTTTATTTTATTTATTTTTCTAACCATTTATTAACTATTTTCAATGCTTTTTTCTGGTTTTTGAATTTAATTTTTTTCAATGCCATTTTATAATCCGTCCAGGCATAATCTGAGTGCTCTCTTTTTTCAATATTTATTTTTCCTTGCTTTGGCTTTTTCACTTCTACAGCAAAAAGATGAAATGTTTGACCTTTTATGTTGAGCCTGTCTGGAAATTCTCTGTCATAATTATATTTTCCCTTGTAATTAAATTTCTTTATATTTTTTGGTTTTAATCCTGTTTCTTCTTTTAATTCTCTTTTAACTGCCTTCTTCTTAGTTTCAAATTTTTTTCTTCCTCCTTTTGGAAACTCCCATCCTTGCCAATGTAATTTTCTTTTCAATAAAAGATATTGTGGTTTATTTTTCACTATTGCATATACTAATATAAAAACAGCTTTTCTATATTTCATTTTTATTTTTCAGAAGTTAATTTAGAAGTAATCATAATTACAATGACTGAAATTAAAGTGATTATAAGAGCAGTTATTAATTTTCCTTGTAAAATACTTAAGGAACTAAGTTTGTTTAAGAAATATTCATTTATTGCATCTTTCCAAGCTAATGCAGTTATAAAACCAAATGCTGCCACTAATGCTGTTGCAAGTGTTTTTTTAAATTCATGATTGAATTTTACTATTTTCTTTTTTACCATTTTATCCCTTTCCAATGTTTTAGTGCAGATTTTAATTCAGCATGATTTTTAGCATATTCTTTTAAGGGTTCGTTTTTCATGACTGCTTCAACTGATTGCCTCATTGCTTTGGCTCCTGAAAGTGTTCCTTCTGGATGTCCGTGTACACCACCTCCTGCTTGCACTACAAGATTTTTCCCTAAATGTTCTACTAAAAACGGAATATGTCCAGGATGTAAACCTCCTGAAGAAACACCAAGAGTTGGTTTAATTTTATACCATTTTTGAGCAAGTCTTGTGTGTGTTTCTTTGACATTTTTCTTTTCTATTTCTTCCTTTAATTCTTGAATTACTTTTATTTTACCTTCAAGTTTTCCAATACCTGTTCCAATATGAATTTGATCTACACCAATAAGTCTTGCAAAATCAGCTAAAACCATCATACTAATCCCTTGGTTTGGATTCCTATCCATAGCAGCATGCATTGCTCTGTGTGCATGCAGGGCAAGTTTAAAATTACTTTCTCTTAAAGTTTGAACAGCAGCCCATCCAGAAGTAATTATGTCTATCATAACATATTTGCTCCCCATATCTTGAGCAAGTTGAGCTCTTTTTACCATTTCTCTTGTTTCAGCAGTAACATTAACCATGTAAGCTTTTTTCTCTCCAGTCTCAGATTCTGCTTTGTCTGCCATTTCTAAGGTTTTTGATAAACGCCTCTCATATTCATTGAATTTTTGTGATGCAAGATTTTCATCATCCTTAACAATATCACATCCTCCTATCCAAGATTCATAAGCTGATTGTGCATGGTGTTTTGTAATTAACCCTAGCTTTGGTTTTATGATTGTTCCAACCAAAGGTCTTTTTTTAACTTTCATAATTTTTCTAACCCCTTTTATACCATATTTAGGCCCTTGGTATTTGCTTATCATAGATTTAGGAAAACTAACATCTTGAAGTCTTATTGATTTTACAGCTTTCATTCCTAAAATATTTCCTGCAATACTTGAAAGAATATTAGGTACATTATCTGGTTCAAAAAGTTCTTTAGGATAAGCAACTTTAATCCAGTCTCCTTGAATAGAGAAAACCTTTGCTTTTAGTTTTTTCACATAATCTTTTGTGTTTCCTGTTTTAGTCCATGTTCCTATGCTACTTTCGAGAGCTACTGTATTTGCAGCTTTTCTAAAATGCTTTCTGTTTTGGGGTTTGATTTTAAATAAGCAAACTAAATCATCTCTTGGTTTATATTTTAAATCAATAAATTCATAAGACTTTTTTTTCTTTACCATTTAACCTCTTTTAAATTTCTTTTAACCTATATCTGGTTTTTGTATCTTCAATAAGATATCCTTGCTTTTTAATTTTTTCTCTAATTTCATCTGCTTTTGTCCACATGCCTGCATTTCTTAATTTTTTTCTTTTTTCAGCAAGCTCATGAATTTTTTTTGGAATTAAAATTTCATCATCTTTTTTTAAATTCAATCCAAAGATTTTATCAAAATTTAAAATTAAAGTATATTTTTCAGAATCATTTAATTTATCTTCACGAAGTATTTCCCACATATAACTTAAAGCTTTTGGAATATTTAAATCATCATTAATAAATTTTAAAAATTGTTTGTGTGCAAGTTCTATGTTTTTCTTATTTGTCCTCTGATTTTTATCTAATCTTGAAATAATTTCTCTTAATCTTTTTAAAGTGTTTTTTGAAGCTTTTAATGCATTTAAACTAAAACTTAATTGTTTTCTATAATGTGCAGAAAGATAAAAATACCTTAAATCTAAAGCTGAAAAACCTTTTTTCTCAAGTTGGGATAAAGTATAAAGTCCACCTTTTGATTTTGAAACTTTTTTACCTTTAAAGGTCAAAAAAGCACTATGTAACCAATAGTTTACAAATTTTTTTCCAGTAGCACATTCACTTTGAGCAATTTCATTTTGATGATGAATTTGTATATGGTCTTCACCTCCTGTGTGGATATCAAAATGCTTTCCAAGATATTTCATTGACATTGCAGAACATTCAATATGCCATCCAGGAAATCCTTTTCCCCAAGGCGATTCCCATTCCTGCTCTCTTTTTTTATTTTTTGAAGAAAATTTCCACAATGCAAAATCTGTTTTATTTTTCTTATCTCTCATAGAAGTTCTCTTGCCTGCTTCAAGTTCTTCAATTTTTATCTTTCCTAATTTTCCATAATCTTTAAATTTAGAAGTGTCAAAATAAATACCATCACTTGTTTTATATGTGAATCCTTTTTTCTGAAGAATTTTTATTAATTCAATTTGTTCTTTGATGTGGTTAGTTGCTTTTGGAAATTTATTAGGCATTAAAATATTTAGTTTTTCCAAATCTTTTTTAAAAATCTTAAAGTAGTAATCTGCAATTTCTTTAGCTGATTTTTTCTCCTTTTTTGCAGCTTTTTCTATCTTGTCTTCCCCTATATCTGCATCACTTGTCAAATGCCCTACATCTGTCACATTCATTATGTGTTTTACATTGTAATCATTTTCAAAAAAAACCCTTTTCAATATATCCCAATTTACATAGCTTCTAAGATTTCCTATGTGTTGATACCAATAAACAGTTGGACCACAAGTATAGATTCCTACTTTTTTATTTTTAATCGGTTTAAAGACTTCTTTTTTTCTATTCAAGGTATTGTAGAATTTAATTTCTATCATAATTAAAATAAGTTAAATCAATTTAAAAATTTAAGCAGTAATTATCACATCAAAGAAACTAGATTCATAAGTTGTATCGTCAAGTTCTGTGTTGATTCTATATCTTATACTACATAAAGGAGCATTGTCTGGAATGATAAACCTACTTATTTCATAATTTGTTTTTCCCGGAGATAAAGGAATATCAGAGTCACTTTGTCCTAGTTTAATATATGTTGTAGCTTCATCTAAACTTATTCCACATTCTTGAGCTTCAGAAGCAATAACTTCATAAGAAAGCATAGATGTTTTAGTAGTTCCTGTTTGAAGGTTTTTTACACCCCATGCAACCCCCCATTCTTCTCCTTGTTGAATTTCTGCTTTTCTATTTGGAAGATGAATAACTAATGGTTTATCTTCTGCAAATAATCCATTAATCTGTTCTCTAACTTTTTCATCAATAACATCAACATTATATTTTGCTCCAGTAAAAATAGTTCTTACTAAAACTAAACCAAGAACAAGAACAGTCACAAGTAAAACAATAGTTACAATAGTGCCTACAGACATTTCCATTGCAGCTTTTTTGTTTCTCATTTTAATCTCTTGTAAGTTATAGTGCTTTTCTTTAAATTGTTGGGAAAGTTGAATTGAATCCTGTAGTAAAGGAGTAAACCACAACTACAATATATAAAACCATCAACAAAATATTCAAAATAATTCCAATTTTGCTTAGTTTTATAGATTCATTAAGCTTCAAATTTTTTCCAATTTTAAATCCAAAGATTCCCATAATTAGTCCTGCAATTGGATTTACAAAGATAAAAGCTATACTTAAGATACCTAAAAAGTAACTTAGTGTTTCTTTATCTATTTTTTTAGCCATTATAACCTCTTTATTATATTTGATTAAATGTTTTTTATTTTATAAATCTTGTTATCAAGATTTATGCTTAAAACTTTATTTTTGTTGTATAAATGTTTTTGAAAAATGGGCAGGGAGGGAATCGAACCCCCGACGCCATGAGCTTCAGTCATGTGCTCTCCCACTGAGCTACCTGCCCTTGTCTGAAAGTAGCGACTTAATCAGTTTAAAAACATTCAAACCGGAAAGTGCGCGAGAAAACTTCGTGTTCTCGCTGAGCTACCTGCCCTTAAAATAAACAAGAATTTATAGTTTTTTAAAGTTGTTGATTAAGATTTTCAGAAAAATGTAAGCCAAACATAGGCCACCTTTTGTTGTTCATTGTTTCTTTTTCCATTTAAGGAAAGCTTTATCAGCTAAGACAAACTGAACACGTTAACATTCAACTAAGCACCTTAAAGGCTTGCATCAGTCAGGATGTTCGTTTCATCAATTCTTTAACTTCAAAGTTCTTCTCAAGAGTCATTACTCAGTTAAAGCTGTGTCGTTTCTGTAACAGAGCCTTGTTTCACAACAATTATCTTTTCAGATAATGACTTTTTATGATGGGCAGACCTTCCTCAGAACCCAGAATTCATCTTATTGAATTCTTACTCATTTAAGAGCAGGATTCCGAAAGTTAACTGTTTGACTTACAAAAATAAACACATAGTTTAGTTTAAAAAGCTTATTGTTCTCTCCAAATTGTGATGCAAAAATATCCTGAATATTGTTGGCTTGAACAATCTGTTAAAAAGACAAGAAAAATGGTTTCAGAATTAAGAACTCTGGAAAAAGAAATGATTAAAGATTTTTATAATATAAGTTTTAATGATTTATTTGAATTTAATTTTAATTATGGTGGAATAAATTACATTATTCAGACCCTTAATTCTGATAGAATTTTAGAAATAATTGAAGATATAATTTATTTTCCTTATCCTCTTGAAGAAAAAGAAGTATTAATTCAAGACAACGAGTCTTTTACAGCAAGAATAAATTAACTATAAATCCATGAAAATAAATTATCTCTGAAAAAAACCCATGTTTGATTTTCAAATGCATAATGCATAATATATTCCTTAATTATATTAGGAATTCCTACAATTAAAAGAATTATTGTTAAACTCTTTTTGTCTAACCTAAAATCTTTTTTAAAAAGCCAAATTATTAACATTGCTAAAAAAAAGTATTCAAAAATATTTGGAGCAAGAACAAAAAAGATTCTTAATCCTGTTATCATAAATAAAACAAATCCTGCAAGTCTCCAGAAAAATAAAATTTTTCCTGTTTTTTTGGCCAATTTATCTTTCCATGTCAACACAATTAAAAACTCAAATAAAAGATACCACATATCAAATATTTTATCAATATAATGGTAAGAAATTCCTTCTAAAAAACCATACCAAAAAATTTCAAAAAGCATAACATCTAAAGCATCTGCAATCATTGAGGCAATTGCCCCTATTAGAGGAAGTTTAAGAATTAAAAATGGAATAAGTGTTCTTGTAATAATAACAATTATTGCAGCAATATCGCTCATAAAAAACCCAAGAAACCAAAGTATTTAAGTTTACTTTTTAGAAATAGGACCTTCAAAATTTACACTATATTCTTTTAGTTTTTCAGTTATAATTTTCTTATACTTAATTAACTCGATAAAATGATTTGAGTATAAATCAATAGATAGTTTGGTTGTAGGCGGAAGTTTATTTGTTTTTTCTTTAAATTTAATTCTTACACTTTTACCATGTAAATCACATAAAAAATATTTTTTAACCCTTTTTTAGTGTTTCCCAAATCTTTTCTAACTTTTTTTGTTCCATCTGTAGCTCTTACATTCCAATAAAAACCCTGGATATCTTCCATCTTATTTTTTATATGTTTTAAAATATATATTGAAAAATAGTTTTTATAAAATATATTTTAGAAAAAATTTGTTACAATTAATAAGTACAGAGCCTTTTGAAGCCAGAAAATACAAGTAAGGCTTTTAGTAGTTGTCTGCTGAAATTCTCGTCGAAACTTGAATCTTACACAGCAACTCTATCAACGTCATCTTTTTTGACGGCCTTAATTGTCTCGTTTTGCGGATGGCTTCAAGCTTAGATGCGTTCAGCTTTTATCCATATAGTGCGTAGCTATGCAGCCTGCCAAATGACAACTGCTCACCAGAGGCACCCAAGCCTGGTTCCTCTCGTACTACAAGCTTGTTCCACTCAGACAATAACACACCTAGTAGATATCATACAAACTGTCTCGCGTACCTGATCCAAATCTTTCGAAGAGGGGTGGACTATACCATCATCCTTCTTTTGAAGGAGATCAGCGTATTAACTTTGCATTTTTATAATCATACAAAGTTCCGGAATTTGCCACATGAGTGCTTAGGTTGTTTTCTCATGCGCTATCTTGTTTAAGATAGACTCCAAGTCTCTACGGGGATAAGAATTTTAATACAGTTTCATGTGTGATTGTTCTTTTCTTGGAATAATTTAAATCTCCAAACTTATCAACAAGTTTACAAATTTCTAAAAAATCCTCATCAGATTTCTTGCTTTTCAATCTTTTCAAGATTTCTAATCCAAGCTGAACATGTTTCTTTTTTAATACAACATAAGGCTGTAAAAGGTTTAATAATTCTTCAACCTTTTTTGACTCAACAATTGTATAATCGCTAATTCCTGTTTTTCTATGACGAATGTATCCAGAGCCTATTCTTTCTTTAAGCCATTCCAGAATCATTACATTTGAATTATCTTGATAAAATCCTATGGAGGTTCTTATCTGAAATTTCTGTTTGTAATCTTTTCTTGGAATTATTTGAAAAAATATGCTCCCATCGCCATCAAGGAATCCTGCGATATACGCAAGTATTGTTGGGTCATTAAATTCCATCTTCCCTCGGTATTACCATATCTTCTTTGTTAATAACTCTTTGTCTTAATCAGACAATGAGTCCAAAAAAGCTTTAGGCTTCACCGATATGAGCTGATTTTATTTTTCAACGGATTACTCCGAAGCAACGCCGCTACGTTGACGTTCTTAACCCAGCTAACGATCCCTTTTAATGCGTGAACTCCGACACCCTTGCACGCTTCTGCACGCGCAGGATAGGGAGAGCCGACAGCGAAACACCAAACCGCGCCGTCAATACGGACTATCGGGCGCGACCAGCTTATTATCCTTGGGGTAACTTTTCTATCAGACACAGCTTCTATTAAAAAAGCATGTGGGTTCACTAGGCCAGACTTTCATCCCTGCATTCCTTACTGTTGAGAATACAGTCAAGCAAGCTTTTGCCCTCGCACTCAACTCCAGATTTCCAAGCTGGATGAGCTTGCCTTAGGGTCCTATCGATATTTTTTCGACAGGGTGCCGCCCCAGCCAAACTGCCCGCCTGTTGCTGTTCCCATAAGGGTAAGCAACCTTAAGAAAAGCGGGTAGTATTACAATGTTGCTCCGCTTGCACCGAAATACAAGCATCTACGCTCCTACCTATACTATGCGTTTTCCTTAAGATTACAACAACAAGTTGCAGTAAAGTTCCACAAGGTCTTCGCTTCCCACTAGGCGTCCGTGGTCTTTTCACCACGCAATGTTTTCAGAAGGCTCCAACTAGGGACAGTGACAACCTCGTTAAACCATTCATGCAAGTCGCCATTCAGACGACAAGGTATTACGCTCAATTGTGTTATTCTGAATTTAATAAATTCAACTCTCCATATCGCTATGAAGTTCGGACTATATCTTAGCAATTAATAAATTACTTCTGGCGTGTAGTCTCTGAGGATTCTAGAATTATTCTTCTAACTCAAATGAATCTATAATTTTTACTAAACCTAAATTTTGTGTGACAATTCTTACCACTGTTTTTCTATTACCACCCTGTGTTTTGAATTTGGGATTGTCTTCAGATTCAATTGTCCCAACTTTTCTTCCATTAGGGTCAACAAAAAATTGGTTTGATTGGGAATATCCATTATCTCCGATATGGTTATATAATCTTCCTCTTTCTAGATTATTCATTCCATCTAAGTCGTAAGTTATTGTTTTTTTCATATCATACCTATAATTTCAACCTTTTTAAACCTTTCTATTTCGTTATCACTTTTAAGTTACTAATAATTCTAGTCTTTCCTGCTGATTGTCTGCATCCATCTCATTTTCACGCGAACCGACAATATAAATTTTTGTCGTCGTTGTAGAGTGGAATTCTCAGATGTTCCAGCATATAGCCAGATTTTGATAAGGCAATGTAATTCACCTTAAGAAGGTCATAGTTACCTCCGCCGTTTGATGGGGCTTAGCTCTCTTGAAAAAGAGTTTGACACACCACCACTGGGCAGGTCTCACCAAGTATACATGTCATTTCTGATTAGCACTTGGTTACGTTTTTGGTAAACAGTCGGGCCATCCTTGTTACTGAGATCTATCAATGCAATTCCTACGAAAACCGCAAGAGGCACAAAGATAGACATCCCTTCAGCCGAAGCTACAGGACTAATTTGCCGAATTCCCTTAGTTGGTTTGCCCTTACACGTCTTAGCCTTCTCAGCTAGGGCACCAGTGCCGGTTATGGGTACAGATAATTAAATCAAGACTATGACCTTTTCACTGACTCTCGGACTCAGTAATTTTATTTAGCAAATTCACTTGTATCTATGGATTACCCTCCACAAATTTCTCTGCTAAAGCATCCTTTCAGATACTTACTTATCCAAAAGTAAATCATAATATATAAGATTTAATTAGTACAGGAATATTAACCTGTTATCCATCGTTGTATTCAGTTAAGGTACAACTTAGGTTCTGACTAACCCTTGGCTAAACTGTATTGCCAAGGAAACCTTACCCTTTCGACGTTTTCCATTCTCAGGAAAATCTCATCTTACTATCACCAGGATTTGCATTGGTTCTCGCTCCAATCCTTCTCTCGAAGAACCTTCTGTGCAAAAACCACGCCTGCTTACCCGAATCCTCAAAAGAGGACCGCTAAAGTATCGGTATTATACTTAGCCCTGTCCATTTTCAGGGCCCTGAACCTCGATAGGTGAGCTGTTACGCTTTCTTTAAATGATAGCTGCTTCTAAGCTTACATCCCTAGTGTCTCAGGTTCAAGACACCTTTCGATACACTTAGTATAAATTTATGGACCTTAACTTTAGTCTCCATTGTTCTGGTCTCGGAAGCGTATCTTACATACACCCCCTGATTCCTGTCTTAAGCAATCTGCAGATTCTGAGTTGGAAAGAGTTCCGTAAGCAATAGCTCCTGCAAACCCCATCCGTACTTTACACCACAGATAAACCAGACAAGACTATACATAGGCATATTTCAGCAGGAACCAGCCATTGCCAAGTTAGATAAGCTTTTCACCCCTATTCACAAGTCATTCGAGTGCATGTTCACAACACCGGTTCAGGCCTCCATCCCTCTTTCGAGAGACTTCACCTTGCTCATGAATAGATCACTTGGCTTCAGGTTTTATCCATATGACTTTTGCCAGTTAAGACTTGCTTTCGCTTTGGTTACTTCTCATAGAGAATTAGCCTTGCCATATAGAAAAACTCCCTGGCCCGTTCTTCAAAACGTACGTTACAACTCTTTTTCTCCAAAGAGAAAAGAGCAGTAACCAACTGTCACTGTTAGATTTCAAATCTTTTCACTCCCTGTTAAGGGTTCTTTTCAGCTTTCCCTCGCGGTACTAGTGCGCTATCGGACTTTGGTTATATTTAGGGTTAGCAGTTAATCCTGCCATATTCAGACCTCCAAT
>CAZKZO010000011.1:0-15003 GCA_964557325.1 Candidatus Woesearchaeota archaeon
TCACTGGAGATAATATAAGAAATTTTACAGATTATTATTTTTCAGAACCTCAAAACGACTTACCTGTTCAAATAGGACACTGGAACATGCCAGAAGGAAGTGAGGTTACTATCAAATATAATTTTATTAATGAAAATGAAATTCAAGGAAAATTTATAGATGGTTTTCCAATATTAAAATACAAAATTTTAAATGGAAATCCTGAATTAATATGGATGGCTGAAGAAAGTCTTAACTTAAGAATTATTGGGCAAAGAAGTGCTTCAGGAGGATAAAATGCAATTCTCAGAAATTTATGAAATAATATATTTTGTTTTTGGTTTGCTTGGATTTTTTATTATTTTTCCTTTTGTTTTTTTAGTCAAAATCGTTAAATTTTTGAGAGAGTAATTAGTTTTTCAAAAGACTAAAACTAACCTCAAATCTATAAATTCAAAATTCCTCATATCTCTAACAAACTTCTTTTTATCTACTCCAAAAACTTTTGATTTTTTTATGAAAAATTTAGACATTAAATCCTTTCCACAACCTAAATCTAAAACTTTTTTTAGAGGTTTCCTTAATAAAAAAGTAAAAATTCTCTTTTTGTTTCCTTAACATCGCGATTAAAAAGTTCCGAAGTCTTGCAGAGATCAATTTTTAGTGCGACGATGTAGAAAGGAAAAAATCAAAGTCTTGAACCATATTAAATTTAAAGATGTCACTTCAGGACAGCAGGATGCTGTCTATATTAATAATAGAAATTATTGTATTTTTGTTTTGTGAACCGCTGCCTTTTTTGATTCTTTTTTTAAAAAGAAGAGGTGCACTTTTCTATTCTTCAATATTCTCTCCATTCAATACCTAAATCCATAAAATCTATTTCTGCAAATCTATTAAGATTTATTCTTCCTTTTCCTGTAAGATATTTGAAAATTTCCATTATTTGAATATTTGCTACTGCTCCAGCAATAGGTCCAAGATTTCCTGTTTGTTTAATGTCTCTTATCTTATCTAAATCTTTTAAAGGATCCATTCTTTTTTGATATTCTAAAAAATCATCAAAAGTTTTAGTAACTCCTGGAATAATGATTGGACCAACCATCCCTAAATGTAAATTATATCCTCCTGCAACACAATAAGCTATTTCGTGCTGATTAGCATAACTATCAATGATTTTTGTTGTTTCTGCAACTGATGGAGAATCAGCACAATTTACTAGAAAATTACAACCAGAAACAATATTTTCTAAATCTTGATTTGGTTCAACTCTTTTTTTGAAAGGTTTTATATTTGCATCCTTTAATTTTTCGTTTACAACATCAACCTTATACTTCCCAATATCTTCAGAATCAAAAAATAATTGCCTGTTAAAATTAATCTCTTCTACAACATCAGGGTCGGTAATTCTTATTTCTCCCACACCAATTTGATATAAGCCATTTACCATCCAAGTTCCAATTCCCCCTACTCCAAAAACAGCAACTTTAGAATCCTCTATTCTTTTTTGTAACTCTAATGTTTCTTCCCTTGAATCTGTAAGTTCGTCTAAAAATAATAATTGCCTGTAATGTCTTCCCTTTACTAAATCAGACTCATATCTTCTGATAATTCCTTCTTGTTCTAAAGCATTTAAACAATCAATTATGTCTTGAGAACCATATTTAAAAGATAATCTTTCAGTTAAATCCTGTTCTGTTTGTGCAGAATCAAGAGAAGTAATCACCTCTTTAACTAAAGAGTCTACTTGAAATTTTTTTATTTTTCGTGTTGTAGTTGAAATAAAAATGTAATTATCTTCAGTATCTCTCAAGATATACAACGAATCTTTGAGTTTTAATTTATTATCCATCTAAGATTATTTCTCCATATTTAATTTCTTTATTACTTGGCTCAAACAAAACATCTCCATTTTCATCTAACGGAGCGATAATTTTATAGTTTTTTAATCTTTTTCTCAATAAAGAATTTTTTCTTAAATGCCAACAACCAAGAATAATAACTATTGGAAGTTTTGTTTTTTCTTTGTACTCTAAGATTTTTGAAAGGTGATATTCTTCTCTTTTATTAATTATTTCATTTAAAATTTTTTCCTCTTCTTTTGTAAGCTCTTCTTGATTCTTAATTTTTTTTTGCAGATTTTTGTCAAATCCAAAATTATGAAAATCAATCCCAATCAAATTAATTTTTTTTTCAAAACACAATTTTATCAATTTTTCAACTTCATCAAAAGAGGTCATATTAGAAATAAATTTTTTATCTAGAATTTCCTTAAATTTATCTTCTGTATCTAATTTTAGATTTTCTAATTTTTCGTTTAAAACTAATTCTGGGTTTATAGTACTGATAATTTCTTCCTGTTTTGAAAAATCATCTAAAAAAGAATGCGTACTACCTATAAAAATAAAAGATAAATCCATTTTTTACTCCAAGGAAGATTTACATCCAATATTTAATACTTGTTGGACCTGCATAAACCTTATCTTCAACTTTTTGAAGCCCCTCATAAAAAGGTTTTTCTGTTGCAAGGTAAGATCTTGCTTCTTCTTTTCTTGGTGCAACTTTTTCTAAAGTTTTTTCAAGGGTTTCCATAATGATAATATAAATAAACTCTCTTATATATTTTATTGTTCTGAATGTAAAACTGCCAGATGGAATAAAGCGCAGAAAAAGAATAAATAATTTTTTTAGTCAATTCAGGTCTTGTTTAGGTAACAATGTCAATACCTCAAAAAGTTTATAAAACATATTTCCTTAATTTGTTTAGGAAAAATGGGTAAGAAAAGAGGATTAATTTTAGGAATTTTATTTTTGTTTATAATTACATTTATGAGTTTTAGTTCTGCAGCAGATTCTTGCTCAATCACAACAGCATGTCCTCAAACAGATAAACAAGTTATGAGATTATCTGATTCTACGAATGCACATGGAGAACTTTACAGCGAAGGAAATTATGATTATTATTTATGCTGTAATTTTGCTGGAACGCATTCTTGTGAAGATAATATTATTTTAAGATTATCTGATGTTACAAATGCACATGCTGAATCACCTGTTATCTCTCCAATAAATTATAATTATCCGGTCTGCTTTGGAGATCTGTCATGTACAACCACTACAGATTCAAACTGTGATAATGTTGGAAGTTCAGATACAAATTATTTTGAAATAGTTTCTTTAAGTGCTGAAACAAATGCTCATATTGGAGGTTTTGATGATTATCCTTATAAAATATGTTGTACTACTGAAAATTTAAGTGAATGCACCCTTAACTCAGCATCATGGAGTGAAACATCAGTTGAAAACGGAACAACTGTGAATTTAAATGTAGGTGCATCAAATTGTGATGGATATACTTTATCATTTGAAATTTTTGAAGATGATTTGATAGGAGATGATAATGTTGAAACAAATCCTGAAAATGTAATTATTGAAAGTGGTTCTGCTCAAGGCATATGGGTTTCAGAATGGCAAGAAGATGCAGAAGACCCTCCAGAATATTATTTCAAAGCAACAATAACTAATGGTGCTTATGCTGGTGATTATATTGAAAGTAGTAAAAATGATGATGATGAATTAAAGGTTTATTGGATAAAAGATGATGGTGGCGGAGAATCTTATTGTGGTGATGGAATTTGTAACACAGATGAAGATGCAGTAAGCTGTCCTGAAGATTGTTCAGATGGACTTTGTTCAGACATAATAATTTGTTCAAGTTATACTGAAAGCACAAACTGTAATGCAGATACATGCGATGTTGCAGATACAGATTGTTCATGTGAATGGGATACAGATACAGCACAATGTAATGAAGTTTGTGGATCTGAAGGGAATGAGAGTGTATGTGGAAATAATGTTAGAGATACAGGAGAAGTTTGTGATGGAACAGATTTAGGAGGATATACATGCAGTAGTTTTGATGATTTCCCAGGAGGAACCTTACTATGTAATTCTCAATGTGATGGGTTTAATTCGTCACAATGTACTGGATATACATGTGACAATGACGGGACACAAGAAACCGGAGAATCTTGTGATACTGAAGATCTAGGAGGATTCCAATGTAGTGATTTTGATGAATTTACTTCTGGAATTTTAACATGTAGTAATGCTTGTGAATTTGTGACAGACCAATGTTATGGGGGGACAGTTTATGATTCAGGAAAATGTACAAAAATTCAAGAGTCAAGTGATACATGTGAAGATGATGGGTATTTAAGTTATTCATGGACAGCTACATGGGAATGGAATGAAAGAAACAATTTTTCAGACCCAAATGGAGATGGTGATTGTAGTGATATTGGTGAAGAATATGTTTATGATGACGGAGCATGCCATTTAGACCCTGACAGATTATTTGCACAATGTGTAGATGGAAGTAATACAGTAGAATGTCCTTCACAAATACCTTTACCTTTCTTTAATTGGTATAATCTTATAATAACTATTTTAATAATTGCAGGAATTTACTGGCTATTGAAAAAAGTAAAACTTAAGAAAAAGTCAGTGAAGAAAAAGAAACCTGTAAAGAAGAAGAAAAGTAAAAAGAAGTGATTATTTTAAATAAATCACACATTCCTTAAGAAGAACATTAAAATCCTTTTCTTTGTCAAATTTAAAAGTTACTTTAGGCATTTTGAAATATAATAAATATTAAATTGTGTTTATGAGGGTCTGAATTCCTATGAACTTCATATTCTGTAAAACCCTGTAATTGTTTTATTATTTTCCATCCAGAATAAATCTTTTTTAATTCTTCTAAAGAAGGGTAAAAATTATTCGGGTTTTGATTTGATAGATTATCTTTGTTAGACATGCAAATGAGAAAATTATATCCTAAATTTGATGTTGCATTTTTCATTCTTTTAATTATATTTACAGATTCTTTTTTATCAAAAAAATGTAAAATCAATGAAGCTATAATTAAATCATTATCTTTTCCAAATTCAATATTTCTTATGTCCTCTTCTATAAATTCAAAATTAGGAGTAGTTTCAAAAAGATTATTTTTTTTATCTATTGAAATTACCTTTGATTTTTTACTAAAAAATTTAGACATCAATCCTTTGCCACAACCTAAATCCAAAACTTTTTTTACAGGTCTTCCTAATAAAAAAAGTAAAAATTCTCTTTTTGTTTCCTTAATTTTAATCATTTTCAATCAATAAATCTCTAAAACACATAGGATCTTTTGCCATATAATCTCCTGTCACAGCATATGCAACAGCTCGGCAACCTCTACAATGAGTAACTTTATTACAAAGACAATTTCTTTTCATTTTATCCAAATCTCTTAAATCTTGCATCACTTCACTATTTATAATTAAATGACTTATTCCTTCACTTATATGTCCTATTGGGAGAGGCAATCTTCTGCAAGGATAAACAATTCCATCAGACAAAACAGAAAGTGCCCTATAACCTGCTGAACAACCAGTTAAATATTTGCCTTCTTGCATAGCAAATTCTTTTGCAGAATCAATTGGCTTAACTATTTGCCAAAGAACATCTGAATTTAGAACAGTTATTTTACCCTTATATTTTTCCATTAATTCTCCTGCTTCCATAAAGACCAAAAGAGCTTCCTCTACAGGAACATATTCAGGATCTTTATCTTCCATCCTCTGCTCTGGAACATAAGTTTTAAATCCTACTTTTTTAGCACCTGTATTTATAGCTGTTTTAACAACATCTTCAAAATCTCTTTTATTAGATTGCATAAGTGTCATAGAAACAGTAACATCAATTCCTGCTTTGGTAGCCTTAATAATACCTTCTAATGCCTTATTATAAGCAAAAGTTCTTCTTCTTATTCTATTATGGGTTTCTCTTTTTCCATCAAGAGAAATTTGTATTCTTTTGACTCCTAAATTATAAATTTCATTAGCTATTTCAGATGTTATTAGAGTTCCATTTGTTAAAATTGCTGTTAAGATTCCTCTTTCTTTTGTATGAGATAAAATTTCAAATAAATCTCTTCTCATAAAAGGCTCTCCTCCGGAGATACTTAATTGAGGAATCATAGACCATCTTTCAGCAGTATAAACCAAATCATCAAGCATGTTTTTAGCCCCATCCAAACCCATAAAATTTTCGTCTTGCAAATGTATAGAATGATAACAATGTGCACAATCTAGATTACAACTATTTGTAGAATCCCATTGTAAATAAAGATGCCTCTTAGCCATTTTAATAAAATTAGGCCAAATATATTCTTTTTCTAAAAACCCTAAATGGATTTATATGTATTGGTCCTGGAACATTGTCATCATCCCCTTCAAGACATGCTTTACAATCTGCACAAGCATCAGGGCCACAAGCATCACAAGGATCACAACCATACTTATCCTTAAATCTCTCAGCTTGTTTAGGGGTCCCAGAATACTTCAAATCATTTACATCCACCATTTCACCCAAAAAAAATTCTTCAATAGCACTAATTTCAAGACTTTTTGCCATAAAAAACAAAACATTCAAAACTATTTAAAGTTTTATATAATAAAGAAATAATCCTTCTACAAAGAATAGAGGGGCAATAATTAAAGGTTATGAAATATTTTATAAGAAAATAGTTACATTAAGAATATTTCTATCCTATTTAGGTAACAATGAAATTCTACAAACAAATTTATAAACTAGAAAAGGTTTTTTAAGAAGAGAAAAGATGGTGGAATTTTTGTCAAAAAAGAGCGTGTATGTTTTATTTTTTCTAATTGTAATTGTTGCATCTGGCTTTGCAATGGCAGGTTTTAATTTAGGAGAACCAGAATATGAAATTAATGATGTCTATGGAAAAGGATTTAATTTATCAGGGTGGGTAAATATAAGCTTTAATTCACAACCTTTAAACTCAAATATCCAGGATTCTTTTGGAAATTCTATAACACTAAAAGATTTTTTAGATGCAAATCCTTCTTATAATTATAATTGTAATCCTGAAGATTGTGGAAACGATTACTATTCATCAAACTCAGAAACAACAAAAGTAATTTCTGTAAATTCTAATGATGAAAAACTTTTAGGCTTTGAGCTTCAAGGAGAAATTTCAAGTATAAATTCTGTATATTTTGAAATTCAAAGTGATAATACTCAATCTTCTTGTAAAAACCATATAAAATTAGATATTTTAAATGATGAATTGATTGAAGTCCAAAATAATAAAACTTCTTCTGAAACATGTGATGAAAAAAATTACGGGTGTTTTTTAACATCTCAATCAACAGAAGAATATAATTTAATTTCAGGGGCAACTTATTGCCAAAAAATAAATCTTAGTGAGGCACCTTCAATCGAGACAGGAGCATGGATAAAGCCAGTAGATGCTTCAGAAACTGCAAAAATGGAATTATATGATAAATATGGATATAAATTAGGAGATTGTAATCTTCCAACAATAAACTCTTCAGGAGAACACTCTTGTGAAATTAAAGAAAAAATTAATAGTGGAGAGTATTTTGTATGTATTTATTATGGTTCTGGTTCTGGCTCATATAAAATAAAAGGATATTCAAACTCTAATAAATGTGGGTTTTTTGGAAAACCTGTAAAAAGTGAAACAGCTTCCTATCAAATATTTGCACAAGGTAAAAAATTTTCACCACCAGGAACCCTTAAAATTCAAAATAAGCTTCAGGACGGAAGAATTGTTTCAAACATAATTCAGGATTACTTAATAGAAAAATACAAAACTACAGGAGGGATGATAAATTGCACTAATAAATGTATTGTTCCAATGAAAATTATTTCAGGGGCAAATCAACAAATCACTTTAAAAAATCTTGAAATAATTTATGAAAAACAAACAGGAATTTTAACAGAAACTAAATTTCACGATTTAAATGAAATTCCTGCAAAACTCAATTCAGATAAAAATAAACTTTATTTAGAAAAAGCAGGTTTTAAACTCCCAACTGAAAAAGGAACTTATAATCTTACATTAAAAATAGACAAAGACAAAATACTAAATAAAACTATAGAAATAAAAGATGCACCTATAATAAAATCACTCCTACCAATTCAAACAGCTTCAGCATTTCCTACTGAATTTGAAGTAGAAATACAAGGAGATAATATTACTTCATATACATGGGATTTTGGAGATAACCTTACTGAAACCACTTTTAAAAATAAAATCACTCACACTTATTTTTCAACAGGAATTTATAATTTAAAAATAAAGGTAAAAGATATAAAAGAAATTGAATCTGAAAAAACCTTTGAAATCAATGTTACATCTCCAAAAAATCTTATAGAAACAAAATTAAATGAATTAGATTCAAACATAGAAAACATCAAAAACCAAACGCAAAAATTAGGGATTTTTTATGAGCAAGGAATTAGTGAAGTTTTAAATTTGGATGAAACTGAAACCAAGTTAAATATATTGAGAACAGAATTTGAGTCAGCACAAACAGAAGAAGAATATAATTCAATTGTGAATAATATCATTAATATAAATGTGCCAAAAAACATAGTAGAAACAGAAAAAGCGCAAGATTTTACTTTTATTCCTTATAAAGAAGACATTAAAATTGATGCATTAAGTTCAATTACAGGAGAGTCTTATGATAATTCTAATTATGAAAGATATCAGGATGCTATTATTGCATGGAATCAGGAAAATCTTAATATTAAATTAGATTTTAGAAAATTTTCTGTAGAAACAATCCAAACTGAAACACAAAGTAGTTTAACACCTTTTATAGGATTTTTTGAGCTTGAGATAGATGAGAGAAAATCAGTTTCTGAAAATTATTTTTTAATAATCCCTGAATTAAATGGAATTGAATTTCAAGGCAATGCAGAAACTAATCAAGGATATTATTACATTGATTTAAGTAATAAAGAAAAGATTATTTTTTACACAACAGAAGAAATAAATTTTATTGAACTTCCTGCATTTATTTCACCTTCAATAAATAGTCTTTCAATTAGAGAAGAAATAATTCCTGACTCAGAAAATAAAACAGGAATATTAGTAATAGCACTTATTTTGCTCTTGATTATAGGTATTTCTTCATATATCTTGCTTCAACAATGGTATAAAAACAAATATGAAAATTATTTGTTTGAAAACAGAAACGACTTGTATAACATGGTTCATTATGTAAATAAAGCAAAGAAAAAAGGGCTAAATAAAAAAGAAATAAGAAAAAATCTGAAAAAAGCAGGGTGGGATTTAGAAAAAATCAATTATGTGATGAAAAAATATGCAGGCAAGAGAACAGGAATGCTTGAAATCCCTATAGACAAGATAATAAGCTTGTTTGGAAAAAAATCACCTGCAAAAAATTATAGTAAAAAAGACATGCAGCACCATGGAAAAAAATCTTCTATAAAGGCTCCTTTAGGAATAAAAATAATTTCTATTTTTTATTACATCCAAGGCATATTCTTAATATTTGGCGGGATTTTTATAATATTTATAGGTGAAGTTTTAAGTAGCTTGCTTTCACAGGTTTTCCCAAATTCAGCTCTTTCCTTCGGAGGAATTTTTATCGCAATCTCTATTTTCCTAATGGGATTAGGAACTGTAATTATCATTATAGGTAGAAAATTGAAGAATAAGAAAAGATGGGCAAAAATAGTTGTGACAATATTGGCTTTATTAGGAGTTATTTTGGGAATTTATCTTACACTTCAAAATTGGACTTACATTTTCACCACATTCATCAATCTTGCCATCACAGGTTATTTACTATTAAATCAAAACGCTAAAAAGTTTTTTCGAAAATAGCAAAAGAACATACAAAAATTAATAAAGAGTAATAACAAAAAAATATTATGGTGGTTAAAATGTTTAAAAATTTCTTTAAAAAAATAATCTCTAAAATACTTGGAAAAAAAGGAGATTTAAAGCTAGGTTTTTATGGGCCTCCAAATGCAGGGAAAACAAGCCTTGCAAACAGAATTTGCAAGGATTTCACAGGAGAAGAAATAGGAAATGTAAGCAAAGTCCCTCATGAAACAAGAAACATTCAATTTAAAGAAAAAGTTGAAATAGAATACAAAGGCAAGAAAATGATGTTTAAAATGGTGGATACTCCAGGAATTGCAACAAAAATAGATTATGAGGATTTCTTGAAATACAAGATAAAGAAAAAAGATGCAAAATCAAGAGCTAAAGAAGCTACACAAGGAGTAATTGAAAGTATAAAATGGCTTGATGATATGGATGTGGTTGTTATTGTTTTAGATTCAACAAAAAACCCTTATAATCAAGTAAATATAACAATTGTAGGCAATTTAGTGGCAAGAAAAATACCTGTCTTAATAGTTGCAAACAAAATAGATTTAAAAAAATCAAATATAAAAAAAGTTGAAGAAGCATTTCCAGAATATGAAGTTGTAGGAATGAGTGCTAAATACGGAAAAAACCTTGAAGAATTTTACGAATCAATATTTAAGCTTGCAAAAGAAGTTTAAAAAGATTAAAAAAGGTATTTTCCAATATATATGATAGAGCATAATAATCTTTTCAAAAAAGATTAAACAAAACCAACACTCTGGAAAGAGTAATCTTTTCAAAAAACCTAGAGAACAAGGTTCTCTGGCCTAAAAAACCAGGGAAAAATAAAAAAGGTTTTTTAAGGATTAAACAAAACCAGATTTAAAAAAGAACTTGAAAAAATGGCTAAAAAAAAGGGGAAAAAAAGAAAAAATTTAGGAAAAATTAAAGGGTTTTCAATTCAATTCCTTCCTTACTCTGAAATAAGAGATTTAAATTCTACAGAAAGAATAAAAAAAATTCTTGATATTGTTTTAGGCAATAATATTTTAATTCTGCAAGGAAGACTTGCTCCTGAAGAAGAATCTCGATTAATTGGAGACACAATGGCCATGATAGGACATGTTAAAAACTTTAAAGGAATTGAACTTGCAGTTATCTCTGGAAACGGGGAAAAACCTGGTTTTTTTGGCAACTTCAAAAGAAATCTTGCAAAAACACTAGCAGGTGCTGACTTAGGTGCTGTAACTATACTTGGACCTGCAACAATTGTAAAGGAAATTAAGAGAAATCCAAAGAAGATTGAATTGTTGTTGAATAAATAAATTTCTCTGACTTTTTTATCCATTCTATTTCTAAAAAATTAGACTCTAAAAATACAGAGATTATCTTGAATAAAATTTATTCAACTAGAGAAATTCCTTTTCCACATTTAAAAAAATTAAAAAGAAGCAAACTTTGTAGATTAAAAATTTAAAAATACTGTATAATCCTTGATGTTATTGTAAAAGGTAAGAATGATTGTGCTAAGAATAGGACATAAGAAAAAAGTTTATTGAAATAATCACAATAATGCTTAAAAATAATTTTTTCATTAATTTATTATGATAATCTTATCTAAAGGAACAGTTCCTAATAGTAAATATTTTTTTAAAATTGCTCAAGAAGAAGCAAAAAAATCAACTTGTTTAAAAAGAAAATGTGGTGCGATTGTTGTTAAAAATAATGAAATAATTGGAAGAGGTTTTAATTCTCCGCCAGGAAATATTGAAAGTCAAAGAAGATGCAGAGTTGATAAAAGCTCTCTGGATAAAAAAGTTACAGATAAAACCTGTTGCATTCATGCAGAACAAAGAGCTATTTTAGATGTGTTTAAAAACACAGCAGATTTCTCTGACACAACACTTTATTTTACAAGTATTAATAAAAAAGGTGAAAGATTGATTTCTGGAAGACCATATTGCACTATTTGTAGTAAATTCGCCTTAGAAGTAGGAATTACAAGATGGGTTTTAGAGCATAAAGAAGGAACTGTATTCTATAGTGCTGAAGAATATAACAATATTTCATTTTCTAGAAAATAAATAAACACCATTAAATTTATTAATTCTATTATGCTTTTTAATTTACAATGCCATATCAGTGTGTCCGTTGTTCTAAAATAATTGAAACCGGAAGTAAGGAAATTTTAGAAGGATGTAACAAATGCAAAAGTCATTTCTTTTTTTATGTTAGAGACGAGCAAATTGAAGAAATGAAAAACAAGGTTATAGAAATTCCTGAAAAAGAGAAAAAGAAAGTGGAAAAAGATATCAGAGAAATTGCAGGAATTACTGATGAACAAACACCTGTAATACTTGATGTAGAATCTGTAAGAGTTACTGGTGAAGGCAAGTTTGAGCTAGATTTGGTTAAGTTATTCAAAAAAGACCAGCCATTAATATATAAACTTGAAGAAGGAAAATATGTTATAGATTTGGCTTCAACAATGAAAAAAAGTGCTAAAGATATTGAAGAGATAAGAAAAGCAGAATAATTAAATTTCTTGGACAAAAAGTTTATAAACTTAAATAGACACCTATAAAGTATAATGGACATGTATAATATTAAATGGACACGATTACAATCTGAAATATTTAGATTACTATGCATCAAAGCAGGACAAGATTTAAATTTAAGAGGTATAGCAAAAATACTAAATAAATCTCCTACAGCAATTTCAAATTCATTAAAAGATTTGAAAAAAGAAGGGTTAATCCAGGTTGAAAAATCCAAGAACATAAATCTTCTTTCTATTGAATTTAATCGGGATAATGAAAAAGCCATACAATTAAAAAGGGTTGAAAACCTGAAATTAATTTATGAATCTGGACTTGTAAAATTTTTAGAAGAAAAATTTCCCGGAACTACAATTATATTATTTGGGAGTTATGCAAAAGGAGAAGACATATGGGCTAATAATATGGAAAGAAAAAGGTCTGATATTGATATAGCAATTATTGGTATAAAAGAAAAACCCTTAAATTTAATAAAATTCGATAAAAAACTTGAAAGAACAATTTTTGTTAATTTTTATCCTTCATTTAAACAGATACATAAACACTTAAAAGATAGCATTTTAAATGGAATAACTCTTGTAGGAGGTGTTGAATTATGAAATCGCCAAAAGAGTTTGAATATTATTTAAAAAAAGGCATTATTAAAAAGAAATCTTCAAACAAACCTAGAGCAAGATTTTTAATTGAAGAATCTGAAAAATCTTTGAAAGGTTTAAAAAAAAGGGTTGAAGTTCTTGGAATTGATGAAAACAATGCCAATTCAATTGTTAAAGATTGTTATGATATTATTATGGAAAAAATTAGGGCACGATTAATCTTAGACAGGTTTTTTTCATCAGGATTATTTGCTCATGAGGCAGAGATTTCATATTTAGATAAACATGAATTTTCAGAAAAAGAAATCATCTTCTTAAATCAATTAAGATATTTTAGGAATTCTATAAACTATTATGGAAAAATTTTAAATGAAGAATATGCTGAAAAAGTTTATAACTTTCTTATGCACATTATAAATAAACTAAGAAAAATATCTAAAATTTAAAATGAGTAAAAAATTCAATCCTGTTTTAAAAAAAGTCTTGGAAAATGTCAGACCTTCAAAAAATGAAATTAAAGATATAGAAAATTCTCTTAAGAAATTTAAATCTAATATAAACAAAAATCTCAAGAAACATAAAATAAAGGCAGAGGTTTTTGTGGGAGGAAGTTTTGCAAAAGATACTTTGATTAAAAAGGATGTTTATGATATTGACTTATTTTTAAGGTTTGATAAAAAATACAAAGACAAAGAAATTTCAAAAATTACTGAAAAAATAATTAAAAAATCTGATTTTAAAGGTGTAAAAAAAATACATGGTTCTAGAGATTATTTTAGAGTAAACATAAATAAAGACTTGTGTTTTGAGGTGATTCCTGTTCTAAAAATAAACAATCCAAATAAAGCTGAAAATGTCACAGACTTATCTTACAGCCATGTAAAATATATAAATAAGAAATTAAAGTCAAAACAAGTTGATGATGTAAGACTTGCTAAAGCATTTTGTTATGCTAATAAATGTTATGGGGCAGAGTCATATATAAAAGGATTTTCAGGGTATGGTTTAGAACTTTTAATCTGTAAATATAAGAGCTTTGTAAAATTTCTTAAAGAAATGACAAAAATAAATGAAAAAGAAATCATAGATATTGAAAAACATTATAAAAATAAAAAAAGAGTTCTTCTTGATTTAAATGAATCTAAACTCCATTCTCCTATTATCCTTATAGACCCTACCTATAAAAGAAGAAATGCTCTTGCAGGTTTAAGTAAAAGCACTTTTAAGAAATTTCAAGATTCTACTAAGAAATTTTTGGAAAATCCTTCTTTAGATTTTTTCAAATTAGATTTAATTGATTTTGAAAAACTTAAAAAAAATTCAAAACATGATTCTGTTATTCTCGAAATTAAAACAATAAAACAAAAAGGAGATATTGCAGGAAGCAAACTGCTTAAATTTTATAATCATTTAAATCTCCAGATTTCAAAATATTTTGAAATTAAAGAATCTGAATTTGAATATTTAGGGGAAAAAACAGCAAAGTGTTTTTTTGGTGTTAAAAAGAAAAAATATATTCTCATAAAAGGGCCAAAAACAGAAAATAAAAAACATGCTAAAAGATTTAAAAGAAAACATAAAAAAACAATTACTAAAAAAGGCCGACTATATGTAAAAAAGAAAATTGAGTTTGGCTTGAAAGAATTTTTAAAGAAATGGAAAAAAGAAAATAAAAGACAATTAAAAGAGATGAGTATTATTAATTTAAAGATTGGGTAAAATTAAAATTCTGTGTTTACAGAAACTCCAAAAGTTGTTCCATTTTGAACATCATCAGATAAAGATCCAAAAATATTTACATAAGGATTTACTGAAATTCCTTTTATTTCTAAAGGAAGACTAATATTTCCTTGAATATGTGTGAATCTTTGTCCATCAATCATTGCATTCATATTATATCCTACTCTTGCTTCAATATTTAGATTTCTTCCTCCAACAGGTAATCCTTCAGAAATTGAACCTTCTATATAATCTCCTCCTCCAAATCCAATTAAGCGATTATATCCAATAGAAGGGTTTCCAGATACATTTGCAGAGATACTTGTATGAGGTATATATCCTACAATCCATCCTTTTTCAGGGTCATTAAAATCAAATCTCATTACCCCTACACTTGCTGAAATCTTATCAGATAAAGAATGAA
>CAZKZO010000012.1:0-12226 GCA_964557325.1 Candidatus Woesearchaeota archaeon
AAGAAAAAAGCTAATTTAAATCTATCCAATAAAACCCCAAAGCAAAAATTAAAGCAAAAATTAAAGCAAAAACTTTATAAACTAATTTTTTTATTAATTAAACATGGCTAAAGAAAACCTTTAGGTTTTCTAACACCATTTTAAACAAAATAGTAAAACAATAAAAATGGCTAAAGAAAAACCAAACATGAACACTGTTTTTGTAGGACATGTTGATGCAGGAAAATCAACAATAGTTGGACGACTTCTTTTTGATAGCGGTGCTGTTAAAGAGCAAGAGATGAAAAAGTTTAAAGAAGAAGCTGAGAAACATGGTAAAGCAGGCTTTGAATTTGCTTATGTTATGGATAGAATTAAAGAAGAAAGAGAAAGAGGAGTTACAATTGATTTAGCTTATAAAAAGGTTCTTACAAATAAATATCAAATCACAATTATTGACGCACCAGGACACAGAGATTTTGTTAAGAATATGATTACAGGTGCTTCACAAGCAGATGCTGCTTTTTTAGTTATTGCAGCTCCAGCAGGTGTCCAACCACAAACCACAGAACACTTATGGCTTTTAAGAACAATGGGTGTAAAAAATGTTTGTATAGCTGTAAATAAAATGGATGCTGTTGATTACAAAGAGGAAAAATTTAATCAAGTTAAAGAAGAAGTTTCAAAACTTTTAAAAGGTGTTGGAATAAAAGCTGAAGATACAGAATTTATTGCATGTTCTGGATTAAAAGGAGATAATATTGCAAAGAAATCTGAAAATATGTCATGGTATAAAGGACCAACTATTTTAGAACAGTTTGATAAATTCCCAGAACCAAAACTTCCCACTGACTTGCCAATGAGAATGCCTGTACAAGATGTTTATGAAATTACAGGTATTGGAACAGTTCCTGTTGGAAAGATTGAAACAGGGATTATGAAAATAGGACAAAAAGTAAAGGTTCTTCCAGGAAGAACTGGTAAAGGAATTGATGGAGAAGTAAAAACAATAGAAATGCATCATGAAACAATTTCTGAAGCAGAAGCAGGAGATAATGTTGGAATTAATATTAGAGGAGTAGGAAAGAAAGATATTGCTCGTGGAGATGTTATTTCTGAAGCTGCAAAACCTACAGAAGTAGTTGAAGAATTCATTGCAACAGTAACAGTTATTAATCACCCAACTGTATTAGCAAAAGGATATACACCTGTATTCCATGTTCATACAGCACAAGTACCTTGCCAATTTGTTGAATTGATTGAACAAATTGACCCAAGAACAGGCGAGGTTTTAAAAGAAAATCCTGATTTCTTGAAAAATGGAGATACAGCAAAAGTAAAAATCAAACCACAAGGAAATCTTTGCTTAGAAACACAAAAAGATAATCCTTATATGAGCAGGTTTGCTGTAAGAGATGCTGGTGCAACAGTTGCAGCTGGTGTTTGTACAGAAATTGTCAAGAAAAAAGTTTAATTTTTTAAATAAAATTTTTATGAGAATTTAAAATGGTTGAAAATTATAATGTTTTAGGAAGTGAAGAATTAATCCCTCAAATAGATGTAGCTAGTTTAAATCAAAGAAAAACTCTTGAAGGTTCTGTTAAAAAAATAGAAATTGTAAAAAAAGATAAACCTAATTATAATCCAAATGATAATGGAGATTATTTTCCCGGAAGTTTGTAATAATCTATCTCAACAATACTTATATATTTCTCATGCTTTTGATTGATATGTTAAATCCAGGAATGTCCAAAAGCGAGATTGAAAATGCACTTGAAAATAAAGGTGATTTTGTCCAAATTGACTGGCTTATAAAATATCTTGATAATAATTTAAACAGAGATATTAAAAAATTTATTTTTTTAAGGCTTGCAGAACTTTATGAAAAAAAACTTATGTTTAAAGATGCTGCAAAAATGTATAATAATCTAGGCATAATTGCAATAGCTTTTACAGAAAAAATACAATATTATGTAAAAGAAGCAAAGACATTTATTAAAATAGAGGATTTTGATTCTGCTGATAAAGCAATGAAAAAAGCCCTTTATGAAGCAAATAATTTGCAGAAAAAAGATATTTATAGAGAAATAAAACACTTTTATAAACAACATGCACAAGAATATGAAAATCAGAGGAAAAGAAAGCATGCTACAAGAGTTTATGAAAAGCTTTTAGAAATGAAAATAAATGAACAGGAAAGAAAAGAAATAAAAGAAAAACTTCTTAAATTGTATCAAAAACTTGGTGAAAGGCGAAAATATGAATTTCTTAAAGGTATTTATGGATAATATTTTATGCTTTGAAGCAGAAATAATATCTTTAAAAACATAATTTAATTTGCTTGATTTTGAACTATCTTTTTTTTACAAAAGATATCTGTGTTTTTTCTTCAAGAGTCATTTGAATTTTTTTCTCCTGTGATGTAATTTATCGCTTTCATAGGAAGATAACGATGTTCTCCTGTAACTAAATCAACTAAACCGTCTGCTACAAGGAAAGCTCCTATTGGGATCACAGCCATAAGTGTTTGAGGCTCTGTATTGGAGTTTAAAACTTCATAAGCTATCCAACCGTAAAAAGATGCGTGTGCTAAACCTAAAATTCTGTTTTCAGATTCATCAGTGATTTTTTTGAATAATCTTCCCATATCTATTTAGATAATTTATCACTTTAAAAACATTTATGTAAAAATTCACAACTTTTAAAAAGCCAGAAAACCACTTTATTTTGATAGAAGAATATCAGACAATATTAATCATATTCACATTTATTTACCTTGTATTAGGTTAATGAGAAATTAGAGGTATTTTTCTATTTGGCAGAGAATCTAAGATTTTCTGTTTAATTAAATTTAGGAGGAAATAAATATGGCAAAAATAAGTCCAGTATCGATTAAATACATGATACATGCAAACTTTCGCGTAGAAGGAGCTTTGGAAAAACCAGATGTAATTGGAGCTATTTTCGGGCAGACAGAAGGACTTTTAGGATCTGACCTTGAAATGAGAGAACTTCAAAAAGAAGGTAAAATTGGAAGAATAGAAGTTGAATTAGAAAGAAAAGGTAAAACAACTACTGGAATGATACAAATCCCTACAGCTCTTGACCAATCTGAAACCACTCTTATTGCAGCTGCTATTGAAACTATTGAAAAAATAGGACCATGTGATTCTCAAATTGAAGTGGAAGATATAGAAGATGTAAGAGGGAATAAGAGAGACTATATTATAGAAAGAGCTAAAAAATTCATGACTGATATGAGATCTTCAACAGATTCTAGAGAAATTTCAAAGAAAATCATGGATTCTGCAAGAACTTCTGAAGTTAAGGAATATGGAGAAGAAAAACTACCTTATGGAGACATTTCTGAAAAAGAATTAATCGTTGTTGAAGGAAGAGCAGATGTCTTAAATCTTTTAAGAGCAGGTGTAAAAAATGTTATTTCTATGAACGGGACAAAATTACCTAATGCAATAAAAGAATTAGGTGAAGAAAAAGAGTTAACATTATTTGTTGATGGAGATAGAGGTGGAAAATTAATTGTTCAAAATGTAATTGATAATGCAAATGTAAAATATATTAGTTTTGCTCCAAATGGAAAAGAAGTTGAAGAATTAAATAGCAAAGAAATTTTAACTTGTTTGAGAAAAAAGGTGCCTCTTGAAGAATATAAAACTTCTAAAAGAGGCCCCAGGTCTTCTAAATCCGAAGACAAATCATATAAAGATTCTGAATCTAAAGAAAGTGAAAAAAGTAAATTAGAAATTGATAAAATTAAAGAAGAATTAAAAGCAATTTCCAAAAAAAACAAAGGAAGTAATAAAACTATTTTGCTTGATAATTCATTAAAAGAAATAAAAAAAGTTTCTGTGAAAACACTTAAGAGAACTTTGGAGAAATCAAGAAAAAAACCAGGTGTTATTGTAATTGACGGTACAGCAACAAAAACAGCATTAAAATCAGCTGAAGATGCAGGAGTTCAGGCAATAGTTGCAAACAATTTTACAACAACAGACACTTCAATAAAACTTCTTAGTTTTTGAATATTTTTAATAAAATGTCATTAAGAAAAATACTTGAAAAAGTTAATAGGAACAAAAATATTAATGTTAAAATTAGAAGATTACCTTTATCTGGAGGAAGATTATAATATAACATGGTAATCCTATTCGGACCTTCAGGATTAGGTAGTGTAAAAAGTGCAGTTTCCAGACTTGAAGAATTAAATAAAAAAGGTTTGAAAGCATGTGAAATAGCTTTTACATATAGTATTTATATAAAAGATAAGCAAAAAGCTGAAGAAATCGGTGAAACTGCTAAAAAACTTGGGATTAAATTAAGCATACATGCTCCTTACTGGATAAATCTTAATTCAGATGATGAAGAAAAAATAGAAAAAAGCAAGCAAAGAATCTTAAAGTGTTGCGAAGTAGGTACATGGCTTAAAGCAAAAAGAGTTATTTTCCATTCAGGCTATTATGGAAAAAACAAAGAAAGTGCTTATGAAAACATAAAAAATGCAATTATAGATATTCAAAAAAGAGCAAAACAAAACAATTACACTCCTAAATTAGCCCCTGAAATAATGGGAAGAAAAAATGTTTTTGGAAGTATTGATGAAATTTTTAAGCTTAAACAAGAAACTGGTTGTGACATTTGTGTAGATTTTGCACACATACTTGCAAGATATGGCACGTATAAATTTGAGCATGTATTAAACAAACTAAAAGATATTGATGAAATTCACATTCATTTTTCAGGAATAGAATATGGTGATAAAGGCGAGAAAAAACATATTAAAACACATAAAAAAGAATGGACAAAACTTTTAAAGGCATTAAAAGAAAATATCAAAAGAAAAGAAATAATCATAATTAATGAAGCACCAACACCTACACAAGATGCTTTAGAAGGACTTGAAATATATAAAAAGCTAAAATAATTTTATCGACGATAAATTAAGAATGTTACTTTTTGTAACTTACACCTAGTAGAAATAAACTTTTTGTAACTCACAATTAGTTACTCTATAATTAATGTTATGTGTTGTCACCATAAAGTTTATAAAGGGATTATTGATTAGTAAAATACAGGAAACAAAGTTTCCTTTAATTAAATAAAATGACAAACACAATGGAGATAAAGAAACTATTGGTTTCTTTCCTTTTAGTTGTAGGGATTTTCCTACTTGCCGCAACAGTAAGTGCTGCTCCAATTGGTACTATCAGTGATGTTGAAGTTGATGGTATAAACGTCAATGATAATCCTGCAATTGTTACAGGTGAAAATGTTAATGTTAGAGTTGAATTTAATTCTGATGTTAATGCATCTGATGTTACAGTTGAAGTAGAAATTGAAGGCGACAAGAAAGATGTTGAAGCTCAGTCTAGATACTTTGACGTTGAACAGGGATTTGAATATAAGAGAACACTTTCTCTTGAAGTTCCGTTTGACTTAAATGACGAGCTAAGCAACTTTGTAACTTTGAACGTTGAAATAAGCGGAGATGGTTACAAAACTGAAGACAGCTACACCTTAAGAGTCCAAAGAACATCTTACAATGCAGATATTAAGTCTATAAGTGTTCCACAAACAATTACAGCCGGAGATATTGTTCCTGTTGATATTGTTTTCAAGAACCTTGGTTACAATGACCTTGAAGATGTATATGTTACTGCAAGTATTCCTGCTTTAGGAATAGAAAGAACTGACTTCTTTGGCGATATCGTTGCTCTTGAGTGTGATGACAGTAATTCAGCATTAGATAACTACGGCGTTGACATTGATAGAAAATGCAATGAAAATGATGAAGATACTTTGAGTGGAAGACTTTTCCTTGAAGTTCCGTACTCAGTTGAATCTGGAATCTACACCCTTGAAATTGAAGTTGAAAATGATGACACAACTTCAAGCGAAGCTGTTCAGGTTGTTATAGAAAATGCCTTTTCCTCAGGAAACTTTATTGTTTCTGGAAATGAACTTCTTGTAGTTAATCCTACAAATGAAGTTGTTGCCTACAGAATTGTTCCTGAATCTACAAGTACAGTATCTGTAAGAGCAAGTGACAGCATAATTGCTGTTCCATCAGGAGCAAGTAAAACAGTTATGTTTGATGCTGTTGCACAAACATCTGGAACACAAACCTACACTGTAAACATTTTTTCTGTAGATGGAAAACTTGTTGATTCTGTAGAATTCGTTGTTTCTGGAGAAGGAAATAGTACAAACCCAATCGTTGTCTTGACAGTTATCCTGGCAATAATTTTTGTTGTCTTGCTAATTGTTTTGATAGTTTTGATTGGAAAGAAACCTGAAAGAACTGAAGAATTCGGAGAAAGCTATTACTAATTTAATTTTTTATTTTAGCTTTTTTTCTTTTATTTTTTTATTTTTTTTATTTTAGTTGAAAACTTAGATTTTCAAGAAAATATTTATTAACAAATACATCAAACCTCTAAACTGATTACTTTTGAAATTCCGTCATGCATGCTTACCCCATAAAGATTTGTGGCATTGCTAATAATTTCATCGTTATGACTAATGATTATATACTGGCCTTTTTGCATATACTTACTCAAAAGCCGGGCAAGTCTTTGAGAATTTCTTTTATCAAGGGCTGCATCAATTTCGTCTAAGAGATAAAAGTAATATGGCTTATATTCTTGTATGGCAAATATCAGGGAAAGAGCAACAAGAGTTTGTTCTCCTCCTGAAAGGCTTTTAACATCAAAATACTTACCATGTCCTGTTTTTACAATTATATTGACACCTGCTTCAAAAGGTTGTTTTTTGTTTTCAAGCTCAAGTAAAACTTCGCCTTTAGTACTTAATTGTGAAAAATTCCTTGAAAAATATTCATTAAGCTTTTTTAAAGTCTGTATAAATACTTTTTTCTTTTTTAAATCAATTTCATGAATTACTTTTAAGATGTTTTCTTTTTCTTTTGAAATTAATTCAGCTTTTTCTTTAATAGAACCATATTCTTTTTTAATAGAATCATAAACTTCAAGAGAACGCATGTTTACACTTCCTATATTAGAAAGTATGTGCTGGGTTTTTGCAAGTCTTTGTGAAAGTTTTTCTTTACCTGATTTAATGAATTCAATACCTTTAAATTCAAGAAGCTCTGTGTTTAAATTATCAACTTCTGCATCAAATCTTGCTTTTTCAATTTTTAAGTTATTTATCTCCTGTTCTTTAGAATTAAGAATATTTTGTGCTTGAGATATTTCAATTTCCTTATCTCTTATATTGCTCTGGAAAGAATCTCTTTCTGAAATAAGATTTTTAAATTTTTCATTTAAAGCCTCTTCCTTCTTTTTCTTTTCATTTAATACCAATTGTTTTTCAGAGAAAAGTTTTTTAATTTTTTCTGCTTCTTTCTTCAAATCAGATTCATTTCTTGATATTTCTTTTAAAGAAATCTTCATTCTTTCAATTTCTCTTTTTTTGAAAGAAATTTCAGAACTCACATTTTCTCTTGTTCTTGAAGAGATCTCTTCAACTTCAATTTTAAGAGTATCACATTTTTTTTCTATATTTGAAAGCTCTTCTAATTTTGATTTTAAGGCAAATTTTCTTTTTTTCAGAGAAGAAAGTTCTTGCCTAACCTTGTCACTTTTCTGCTGAAGAGATTTTATTTGAAATTTTTTTTCTTCAGCCTGAGAAAGCTTTTCTAAATCTGATTCTGTTTTTTCAATTTCATAGGTTATTTGCTCTATATCTTTTTCAATAATTTCTTTTCTTGAATAAATCTGTTTAAGCTCTTTGTCAGATTTATCAACTTTTTCTTTTAAAGATTTAATTAAAGGTAGAACTTCTGATTTTATTTCTTTCATATGTTCAGGAGTTATTTTATTTTTACAAACAGGACAAATATCCATTTTAGATATCTTTTGAAGTATTTTATTCTGGCTTTCAACTTCAGCTTCATGAGCATAGGTTGTTTTCTCTAAATTAGTTTCTCTTGAGAGAACTCTTTTTAACAAATCTCTTTTTTCTGCAAGTGAAATTCTAAGCTTTTCAAGTTTTTCCTTGCTTGAATTTTTATCAAAAATTTCAATAGAAAGAGACTCAATCTGTTTTATTAAATAATCTGACTCACTTGTATAAGATTGAAGAATTTCTGTTTTATCACTTAAAATCTCTTTTAAAGAATTAAGCTCTGATTTCAACATATAGTATTTTTTTCTTTCTTCTTCAAAATATTCCAGTTTTTGCTTTTTATCTGAAAGCTCTTTAAGTTTTTTCTCAGAAGTCTGTGGCTTATCCAGACTTTTCAACTCTGTTTCAGATTCAGATATAGATTCTTTTAAATCTCTTTTTTCAGAAAAATAATCTTCAAGTTTAGAGTCTGAATTTTCAATTTTAACTTTTAATCCTGCTAAATCAGCTCTTAAATTAGCTATCTCTTGATTAAGTTTTTCCTGTTCTAATCCAGTTTCTTTCTGAACTTTAGAATTAATTTCCTTAATTCTTGATTTCAAGTTTTCTATTTCAGCGTTTAATGAAACAATATGCTTTTTTGTTTTGTTAATTTGTTTTTGCTTTTTTGATATTTCCTTATTAACAAATTCAAGTCTTTTTTGCTTTACTTTTAGCTCAGAATTTATTATGCTTGCCTTAAGCCTTTTAACATCTTTTTGAAGTTTTTTATATCTTAAAGCTTGTTTTCTTTCTTTTTCAAGATTATTTAAGTAAGAAGTTCTTTCCCTTAAAACAGAATTAACTTCTTTTAGTTTATCTTCTGTTTTTTCAAGCTCTCTAAGAGATTTTTGCTTTCTCATCTCATAAATAGAGATTCCTGAAACTTCTTCTATTATTTTTCTTCTTTCTTCAGGGTGCATTCTTACAAAATTCTGTATTTCTCCCTGGAGAATTATATTGAAGCCCTTAGGATCTATTCCTGCCTGTGCAAGTAAAGATAAAACTTCTTGCCTTGTTTTTGTTTGGTTATTTATTTTATATGTACTTTGTCCGTTTTTCTTAACAATTCTTTTTATTGAAATTTCTTTGTCAGGCAGGGAAAAACTTTTCTTTGAATTATCTAAAACTATTTCAACAGAAGCCTGTTTTGCTGGAGAAGCAGATTTTGTACCCATAAAAATTAGATTTTTGGCTTTTGCAGCCCTCATTGATTTTATACTTAATCTTCCAAGCACAAAACATATTGAATCTGATACATTTGAATTATGAACAAAAATATTATTTGCTACGAAGTTGTGATTTCCACTAATTTCAAGATCATAAACAAATTTCTCTCCTTTAACTCTTTCTATAGACTCTATTTTATCCCAAAAAATATCTGACTGGGATAGATTTGTTAAAATGTTTATTATCCTCTCTATCTCATAAGTTCTATTCAAATAGGCTTCCTTTAGATGGACCCTGAATTTATCCAAATTATTTTCCCTCGCCCTAAAAAGACTTTTTGCCCATTGATTCCTTATAATTGTTTTATGAAGATCCATACTTTTTGCCATTTTTCTTGAAGAAACCCCCATAAGGTCCATAAATACCACTAGATCCTCTTGGCTGGAAGACATAATCTTTTCGTATTTTGATATTAGTAAAGCAAATTTTTCATTTAATATATTGAGAATTCTTCTTAATCCTCTTCTCGAGGGGGTGCATCTATTTTCTACATATGCCGCCAATAAAGGATGTAATTTTCTGACACTTTTAATTCTTATTCCAAGTAGTTTTACTGCCTTTCTTATTTCAATATTTAATTCTTTTGGTAAAATGTCATTATTTGTATTTGAGATAATTTTTCTTGAAGACCATTTTTCCAATAATTTTTTCTTGTGCTTGCATTTAAGATGTATATTTTTATTTAAAGTAGAAATTTTATCTTTTCCTTCCACCAAAACAAAATAATATTCCTTTTTTTTCTTTTTTAAGGTATTTGAAGCATACTTTACTTTCTTTTTTTTCCGAGCAACTATTCCAAACCTAAGCAAGCCTGTGACTACTTCATTTGCCAGCCTTTCACTCATAGTCACATACTCAAAAGTAGGATTATCTCTTCTTACAGAAGCATCACAATCAAACAAAGCAGCTAAAAAACTTGAAAGTATTTCTCTTTTGGAAAATAAAATTTCTTTAGGAATATGCTTTTTATCTTTTTTATAATTGTTCTTGAACAAGGAAATAAGCTGGCTTGAAAGGCTTTTTGAGTTAACATAAATACATTTAGCCTTTGTATTTTTCCTTATGCTAAGAGATTGCTTGAGTCCCATTTTTGAAAGTATCTTGGAATAATCTTCAAGAACTTCTTTATCTACATTAACAAAATCCACCCTCCTGTCTTTTATTATACATCCATCTCCCACAAGATATCCTAAAAATCGTGCAGTTTCCTTCTCATAAAAACCATTCTTTTTTAGGGCTGGAATTTTCAAAAAGAGCTTTTTTTCATACAAATTTAACTTTCTCGGAGAAGCGAGAAGTTCTCCTTTTTTAAGATTCTCGACAATTTCAGAAACTATTTTTCCGTTTTTATAGGTCAAAACCGGATGGCAGGAGGTGGTTGTTACTTCTTTCCCTGTTTTGGTTTTAATAGTATAAAGGTTAGGTTCCCCATCTCTTTTTATAAATGCATTGACATTACATTTTTCAATTTTCATGGTAACAGGGTTAAGTCCAAAAACTTCTATCCCAAACGGATTTTCAAAAGTTAAAACCCCATCATCCAAATTTTTCTTAATGGACGAATTTTTTAATGATTCTTCAACTATCTCTCCTATAGGCTTGGTTTCTCCAGAGGCCAATAAGACCTCTGTATCTCCTCTTGCAGACTTACCACTCCCATTCGGACCCAAAACCACATTAATTCCTTGTGTAAAAGGTATTTCTGTTTTTCTTGGAAAACTTTTAAATCCATGCACCACTAATTTTTTTATGTATGACAATTTATCCCTCCCTTCTTCATGCGAATTGGCATGCTAAAAAATATTTGATTTTTTATGTAACTCATAAAAAAAAGAAAGTGATTTAGTTTTTTAAAGATTAGTATAAGTTAAATTAATGACCTAATAAGTTTTGTTGCTTCCAAAACAAACAATCTAGATTCTGGATGAATTTTATACTCAAAACGTAAATTTGCTAAGCATTCTAATCCTGTTGCATAGTTTTCCAGATAATCTTTTCTTGAATGAGATGTAATTTTATCTGAAATCAATTTAAAAGCAGCCCTAATATAATTCCCATCTTTGTAATGAACCTGGCTTCCTTTTAAATTAGATTCAAATTCTGAGAATGTTTCTAAAAATAAATTACCCATAAAAGATTATACATAAATATATTTATAAAAATTCTTATACTTAAAAAACACCTTTTCTTCCTAAAGCTGATTCAAGAATATTAGTATAATTTCTCCAGTTTTCTAAAAATCCTCTTCTATCTGTGTTTGAAACAGGAACTTCTGTATAAAACTTTGTTTCAAAAAAACCATTGATAGATGATTGAAGCGAATTTTTTTGCCCTGAAGAAAGCTCATGCCCATTATATTCAGAAATTACATTTAATGCTTTGTTTAAGGTTTCTATTTGGTTTCTACGATAAATATTTCTTGATTCATCTGAAAGAGGAGGCATAAAACTTAAACGAGTTTTAAATTCATTTAAAGAATCTTTTAATTCAGTTAGGAGTGAATCAGTTTGAAATTGCTGAACTTCTTGAGCAACAGGTTCTGCATATAAAACAATTGGTAAAGTACTAGGTAATAACAAAGAACTTGCAAGAACCAAATTCTTTAACTCTTTCATATTTAGTTTATATAATTAGAATTTAAAAGAATTGTTGTATAGTATTAATATAATTAAAAATTAATGTTTTCAATAGAATTTTTTTCATATCAATTCTGTTTCTAATCTATATCTATACTGACCATTATATTTAGAACTCATATTTCCCATAACTATTTCTCTACTCATTAGCCTTCCTGATTTCTATGCTTGAATATTCCATCAATACTCACTTGGTATGACAATCCAGGCCTCCACTTAACACTACCATCTTCTTGCTTAATCCTATTAATAAGACCAAGAGCAATATAATCTCCTTGTGTTTTTCTTTCAATATTATTGAACAAACCAAAAATATATGCATTATCGGTCCCGCCAATATGAGTAATCATTCCAGCATTTAATCCTGGAATAGCAATATCTCTTAAAAATCTAGGAACATACCTGCCAAATCTTCCAGCAATATCTTCTAAAGTAAAATCCTCAACAGTTCCACCAAC
>CAZKZO010000012.1:12326-14560 GCA_964557325.1 Candidatus Woesearchaeota archaeon
TCCTGCAGCATTTAGTTTAGCATCTCCACCAACGACTGCGCAAATTCCTGCAGCAGTTAGTTTAGCGTTTCCGTAAACAACTGCGCCAAATCCTGCAGCATTTAGTTTAGCATCTCCACCAACATCTGCGAAACCTCCTGCAGCATTTAGTTTAGCATCTCCACCAACGACTGCGCCCAATCCTGCAGCATTTAGTTTAGCATCTCCACCAACTTTTGAATTAATTAGATTAAACTTAACAGCAGTGTATGTTCCATCACCTTTTTTCTTAGGAAGACCTTCATACTGAGTTCTATGCTCTAAAGACATGGGTTCTTGAATTTCTTGAGCTCTTGAGTCTAGTTCTCCACTAGCTATTTCTTCAAGTGATTTAGGAGATTTTTCGTCAAGTGAAACAGGTAAACTTGGGGTTTTTGTCAGTTTTTCTAAGCCGTTTAAAGCTTCTTGAGCTGTTTGGAATCTGTTTTTTGGACTTGCAGTTAATTTACCTAAAAATTGTCTCATTCCTTCTGAATAAGGAAGTTCATCAACATTTACTTGTGCTAAACCATCTTTACCTTGCTCAAATCGTATTCGGTCAATACTTTTAGCCAAACCCCCTGCAATTGAAACATTACCTAAGGCCACTAAATCTTGGCTTGGTCTCTGACCATCTCTATCAAAAATATCAATAGGATAATAAACATTCATCAAAGTAGTTCCTGATTCCTTTCCATCAAGCGTTACAATACCAAAATCAGATAAATAAGCTCTTTCTCCATTAACATAAATATTCTCTGGTTTAATATCCCTATGAGCAGTGATTATTTTATGAAGGTGTGACAATCCTGATAAACAATCTCTCAAAACCAGTTCATTTTCTTCCTCAGATAATCTCATTCCTAAATTCATTCTAGAACTAATAGGATCTGCTGCTAAATATTGCATCGCAGTAACATAAGCTGTATAAGCTCCTTCTTCATGAAAAATATCAAAAGCTTCCATAAAACCTGGTATGTTTGGATGATTTCCTGCTTGTTTTAATGTGGTTCTCTCTCTGCCAACAAATTCTTTTAATTTATCAATATTATCGCCTTCATAACTATCCATTAAACCATAAGAAGATATTTTCAAAGCAACTGGTGTTCCTTCTTTTTCAGCCAACCAAACAACAGAATTTGTATTTCCATGAGTTCCTGGTTCTGAAAGCTGCTCTTTTAAAGTATAGCCTCTTCTCTGTAAATCAGAACTTACTCCTTGTATCAACAAAGGAAATCTTTGAGCCTCTCTCATTCTCCTTCCTCCCCTATTTGCGTTTTCAAAAACTTGTTCAAGATGAATTCTATAGCGTGAGAACGATTTCTGTATGTTTTGTCTTGTAGAGCTTCCTCTACTAATTTAAGGGTTTCTTCATCAAGCACGATACTTACTCTTTGTTTCATTGTATTAATTTATAATAATTTCCAATAAAAATTACTATTAATCTTATTTTATAAATCTTTCTATTGTTTTAACTTTAAAGAAGTAACATTATTCTAAGTTAAAAGTCAAGCTTTTTTTGCTTGGATTTTGAAGTTGCATTTTGCCATGTTTTCCATGATTTTCTAAATATTTTACTGTGTGACTTTTTATGGCTGTTTTTTGAAAGAAACTGCTTTGTTTTTGGGTCTGAAGGATATCCAGAGCCAATATCTTTTCCATATTTTTCTTTAAGTTTTTTTACTTCTTTTTCTCTTTCGCTTTTTGCAAGAATTGAAGCAGCTGAAACAGCAACATAGTGCTTATCAGCTTTATGTTCACACACGATTTGCAGATTTGAAAGATTATCTATTTGTGTTTTTAAGTAATCTGTCCATTTAACTATGCTTGTAGAAGGACAATCAACAACAACTTTTATTTTTTCATTACCTTTATTTAAAAAATCAATTATTTTCCCACACACATTAGCTTCAAGCTCATTTAATTTTAATCCTTTTTCCTTACTTGAATCTATTTCTTCAGGATAAATCAAAATAACTTTATCTGATTCTGATTTTTTTCTTATTTGTTCAGCTAAAAACTCTCTTCTTTTTGGAGTAATCTGTTTACTGTCTCTAACTCCAAGATTTCTTAATTCTTTTTCTGATGATTCTTCCAATAAAACTCCTGCAAGAGCCATTGGACCAATAACAGGACCTCTTCCAGCATCATCAATACCTAAAATAAGACTCATATTTAAACAAAAACAGGTTTCTTTTTAAGGTTTCTTATGAATT
>CAZKZO010000013.1:0-14550 GCA_964557325.1 Candidatus Woesearchaeota archaeon
GTCATTTTTCTTAAAAAATTAGGGTGTTTTTAATTTATAAATTTTTCATATTTCAAAAATAGTTGGTTTTCGTGCAACATTTATTACATGGGTTTTGCCTATTTTTTCTTCTAATCCTGAACCCTCTTCAATATGTGCACAGATTGCAATGTCTGGTTGGAATTTTTCAATTGCTTTTCTAACAGCTTTTGAACCTGGCCATCCTGAAAACTCTGATTTGCTTCCTTTAGGATGAATATGTGTTACCATTACTTTTTTATCTAAATTTTTTATTTTTTTATGGGATTTGTTTAAGAGTTTAAAGATATTTTCATCACCTATTTCATGAATTCCCATGTTTGCTGTTCCTGCTCCAAAAAAACCTGTGTTGTTTTTTTTAAATGAATATCCGTGAAGATGTTTTGAATAAGGTGCATACATTTCGGAGAGAAAAGCTGTTGTTGAAACAGCTTCGTGATTTCCTGGCACTATTAAAACATCTTTTTTAGCTTTTGCAAAAGGCCCTATTATACCTTTTAATGATTGTTCTGCTAGTGTTAAATCTCCTGCAAGTATAATTATGTCTATATCTTCTTTTTCTGCTTTTTTTGCAAGTTTCTTAGCTAATCTTGTATCTCCATGAATGTCTCCAATAGCTAAAATCCTGGTTTTCTTACCTTTTATTTTACTTTTTACCATATTTTTATTTATTTTTACAGGTTTAAATAATTACTGAGTAGAGTAGAAAATCTTTTTATGATAAATTTCTATTGATTATGGTTTATCAGGTATTTTTAAACACTTATGAACAAACATAATTTATGCGAAATATGTGTTTCGAAAGATTTAAAAGTACATCACTATCTGGATATATACGTTAAACCGTATAAATTAAAATGAAAGATAATTTTGATGTGTTTTTTAGAAGAAAACCTGCTTTGATGTTGGTTTCTCTGAAAAAGAATTCCAGGAAAAGATACGGGAGCGTATTAGCTAAAGAAGTTGACTGTACTTACAGCCATGCTGTAAAGATATTGCAGACACTTGAAGCTTTGAATTTGGTTGACTTTGAAAAAAAGGGGCGAATTAAAATTATAAGGTTGACCAAGAAGGGAAGAGATGTGGCAGATGCAATCGAAAACATCCAGAAACTTGTGAAATAATTCCAAGCTAAAAACGCCCCGATTTTGAATAAGAGAAGACAAGTATTTGTTAATATGGAATCTTGTTTTTAGAGCGTTTCTAATAAGAAATAGTTTTCTATAAATTTTTAAACTAAATTTCTCTTAAGAATTTAAAGATTATTGGGTTGTATTTCATGAAGAGAGTATCTCTTTACATTAACCTCTAATCTTTAAAACAGATTAACTTGCTATAGCATAAAAAGGCTCTGTAGCTCAGCGAGAACACGAAGTTTTCTCGCGCACTTTCCAGTTTGAATGTTTTTAAACTGATTAAGTCGCTACAGCATAAAAAGGCTCTGTAGCTCAGCTTGGTTAGAGCACTAGACTCTTAATCTAGGTGTCGGGGGTTCAAATCCCTCCAGGGCCATTTAAGAATTGGAATTTAAATATAATTTTATTTATATTCTCTCCAAGTATGGTCGCATTTTGTGCATTTGAAGAATTTTGTTTCTGCTTCATCACTTGAACGTGTTTGCATTGTCCAGAAATAAGCTTTTTTATTTCCACATTTTTTACACTCTTGTTCAACTATAGGATGAATTTCTGAATCTTTTTGTTTTAATACAGGAATGTCTTTTTTTTCACCTAATTTTTCAGAAGTTTTTAATTTAGAAGAACTTTTTGAAGAATAATTACATCTAGGACAACCGTCATTTTTTCTTTTTTTAATCAAAATAGCACCACACTTTGGACAAAATTCCATGTTTAGTTTTAATTTTGCTTATTTAAAAGTTTTACCTTTCTTCACAAAACCCTCTTTCTGAGAGAGGTCTTTGGTTTTCGTAAAATATTAGTTTTATCCATCCAAGATAAGGTGCAACTTTTAATACAGCTTTACCTATTAATTGATTTTCTCTAATTGATTTTTCAAAATTTAATTGTCCTTTATTATTGTCACCTATTGTTGAGAATATTTTTTCTCCATTAATTTCCTTTATATCAATAATTCTGTGAATGACAGGGTTTCTTTGCCCAGAATTAAAAATAATAATATCTCCTTCTTTAAGATTGTCAGGATTTGCTTTTACAATAAAAAGTATATCTCCTTTGTTAAATCCATCTTTAAATGAAAAGTCTTTGAAATCCAGCTTGTTTATTGTAAATCTTTCATATTTTTCATCATGTCTTTCCCACCATGTATCAAAGTTAGAAAACAAATTTCCTTTGTGATACATGCTGCATGATTCTACTATTGCAAGAGGCAATTCAGTGCCTGTGATGAAATTAAGCCCTGGAAAAAAGATTAACTTGATAAATATAATTATAAATAATATTGAGAAAATCCATCCTTTTAGGCTGTCATCTTTCCAAATCAAAAACCAGAATTTATCCCAATAATATTGCAACTTTTTTTTGTTATCCATAAGGGAAATAGTCCTAAAGAGTTTTTAAAATCTTGGATTTAAAAAATTAAAAAATATTATAAATTAAATTTTGTTGTTTATTTTATGAAAAGTATCCCTTTAAATAAATTAGACAATAAGTTTAAATTTTTATTTATTATTTTATTTTTTGCAATTTATTTTTTATTTTTGGCTAATTCTATTAATTTAGTAAATGCTGATTTAGGAAGGCATTTAAAAAACGGAGAATATTTTTTAGAAAATTATAGTGTTATAAAAACTAATTTTTATTCATATACTTCTCCTGATTTTTCTGTAATTAATCATCATTGGATGTCAGGAGTTTTGTTTTATTTAATATGGTTTATTTTTGGATTTAAAGGAGTTCATCTTTTTTTCATCTTTCTTAGTTTATTGAGCTTATTTATCTTTTATAAAATAGCAGAAGAGAATTCAGGAAAAAATATTGCTTTAATTGCAGGAATTTTAACACTTCCTCTTATATCTCAAAGAGTTGAAATAAGACCTGAGGTTTTTTCCTATCTTTTTTCAGGTTTATTTTTGTTGCTTTTTTTAAAATTTAGGGAAGGAAAAATAAATTTTAATAAATTTATTTTATCTATTTTAATAATACAAATTTTTTGGGTCAATCTCCATATTTATTTTTTTCTTGGGCCTGCAATTGCATGTGCATTTTTGGTAGAAAATATATTTAGAAAAAAACGAGATAAATCAAAGAAAATTTTATTTTCAATGTTCTCTTTATTTGCTATATCAATTTTAAACCCTTTTGGATTAAAGGGAGTTTTCACTCCTTTTACTATCTTTAAGGATTATGGATATCGTCTAGTTGAAAATCAATCTGTATGGTTTTTAGCAAAAATTTTACCACATATTAATTTATGGGTTTTTTGTTTTATTTTTGTTTTATTAGTTTTAAGTTTTATTTTGGTTTTTTTAAAAGACCGTAATAATTTTGATTGGGCCTTATTTTTTCTTTCTGTTGGTTTTTCAGGAATGGCTTGGTTTATGCTAAGAAACTTTACTATTTTTGGTCTTTTTACCCTTGTGGTAATTAGCAAAAATTTTTACATTATTTTCAAGAAGTATAACATTTCTTTGAACAATAAAAAAACAGAGGTGATAATGTTCTTTATTTTATTAGTGTTGTTTTTAATTACTTTATCAGGGGCTTTATCATTTATTTATCCTTATAATTCTAAGATAAATATAGGGGTTGCAGAGGATAGTAATTCTGCTGCAAATTTTTTTAAACAAAACCACCTTCAAGGCCCTGTATTTAATAATTATGATATAGGAGGATATTTGATTTACCATCTTTATCCAAATGAAAGTGTTTTTGTAGATAATAGACCTGAGGCATATCCTTATGGTTTTTTCCAGGAAATTTATATTCCTATGCAAGAGAATGATGATTTTTGGAAAATCCAGTCAGAAAAATACAATTTTAATTCAATTATTTTTTCGCATAAAGATTTTACGCCATGGGGACAAGAATTTTTAATTAAAAGAATTCAAGATAAAGATTGGGCAGTAGTTTATTTTGATTCAAAAGTGATTATTTTTTTGAAAAGAAATAATCAAAATTTAGAGATCATCAATAAATTTGAAATTTATAGGGATTATTTTTCTGTATGATTTTACTTTTTGAAAGTCCAAAATATTGAACCAAAAAAGCTTATTGGAATTGCTGAAATAATTCCTAATATTGAGGCTATGTTTGCATTAAAAGTATTTTTTGACAACATACAAAAAATTAAATAACTAATTAGAACATTTGTGATTAACGCAAAAGAATACACTATTAAGTGTTTTGGGAATTGTTTTTTTGCAGGAATATTTTTTGATTTAAAAGTTATGTTTTTATTTAAATAGAAATTAAATATTATAGCTGATAAAACAGCAAGTGTTCTGGAAATAGGGAAAAATATTTCCAGTTGAAATAAAGCGTTAAATACTATTAAGTCTATTCCTGCACTTAAAACACCTGCAAAACAAAACATTATGAATTTTTTAATCATTTTCTAATTAATGTTTTCTATTTTATGAAATTAATGTTTTATTACTTATTAAACAAAAGAACAAAACATTTAAATAGTATACATTACCTTGTATATACGAAAAGTGTATCCTCCCACCTCTTTTCAACCCAGACAGCCTTGTCTTTTGGCAAGGTTGTTTTCATACTAAAGTTAAAATGGACATTTTTGATAACACAATAATTTGCGATAAATGCAAAAAGGAAATGAAAAAAGCTAATATGAATAAAAATGGTTTTATAATGAGAGTAATGGTTTGTCCGGGATGTAAAAACAAAATTATTCACCCTTTAGATGAGCAAGAATATGTTAAATTTAAAAATTTAAAAAATAAAGAGTTTAGAGTAAAAATGCGGATGGTAGGCAATAGTTATGCTGTTTCCATACCTAAAGAAATTGTCTCTTTTATTAGGGAGCAAGAGAAAATTATGAATGATATGGTAAGACTTTGCTTTGAAGATTTTGGAAGATTAAGTTTAAGTTTTAATAAAAAGAAAAAAGAAAAAGAATTATAATGGCAAAAGAAATCAAATTAAAGGTTGTTGAAGCACAGCAAGACGATGCATATAAAGGAATTGCTAGGATAGATGCTGAAATAATGAGGGATTTAGGTGTACGAAGGGGAGATGTTATTTCTATTAAAGGAACTAGGGAGACAATTGCAATTGTTGATAGAGCTTATCCTGCTGATGTTGGTGAAGGAATTATAAGAATTGATGGTATTTTAAGAAGAAATGCTAAAACAGGAATTGGGGAAATGGCCAGGGTTTCTAAATCAAATATTAAAGAAGCTAAAAAAATAATTATTGCACCTGCTCAAAAAAATGTAATGGTGCAGGCAGAACCTGAAGGACTTAAACGAGGACTTTTAGGAAGAGCAGTTGTTAAAGGTGATTTAGTTGTGCTTGGAGGAGTTCAAAGAAGAAAAGACTTATTTTCAGATGAATTAGGTGGAGATTTAGGAGATATGCTTGGAGATATGTTAGGAGGAATGGGTTTTGGAAGCGGAATAGGTGGATTTACTCAGATTAAATTTATTGTTGTAAATACAAGTCCAAATCAGCCAGTAATAATCACAGAAAATACAAAAGTAACTTTAAATCCTAAAGCAGTTGAGATTACAGAAGAAAATATTCCTGAAATAACTTATGAAGATATAGGAGGGTTAAGTGAAGAAATTAAAAAGATAAGAGAAATGGTTGAGATTCCTTTAAAACATCCTGAAATCTTTCATAAACTTTCTATTGAACCTCCTAAAGGAGTTTTATTACATGGCCCTCCGGGAACAGGTAAAACACTTTTAGCTAAAGCAGTTGCAAATGAATCAGAAGCTAATTTTATTCTTTTAAACGGTCCAGAGATAATGTCTAAATTTTATGGTGAGTCTGAGAAAAAAATAAGAAATATATTTGAAGAAGCAGAAAAAACCTCTCCTACAATTATTTTTATTGATGAAATTGATGCTATTGCTCCTAAAAGAGAAGAAGTTTCCGGAGAGGTTGAAAGACGTGTTGTTTCTCAGATACTGACTATGATGGATGGTCTGAAATCTAGAGGAAAAGTAATTGTTATTGGAGCTACAAACAGGGTTAATGCTCTTGACCCTGCTTTAAGACGTCCTGGAAGATTTGATAGAGAGATTGAAATCAATGTTCCAAGTAAAGAAGGAAGACTGTCTGTTTTAAAAATTCATACTCGTGGAATGCCTTTATCAAAAAATGTTAATCTAAATAAAATAGCAGGAACAACCCATGGTTTTGTTGGTGCTGATTTAGAATCTTTGTGTAAAGAAGCTGCTATGAGTGTTTTGAGAAAACTTCTTCCTAAAATGAAACTTGATGAGGAAGAAGAAATACCTCAGGAGATTTTATCTAAATTAGTTGTAAAACAGCAAGATTTTATGGAGGCTTTAAGAGTTGTCAGGCCAAGTGCTATGAGAGAGGTTCTTGTGGAAACTCCAAATGTTGATTGGGAAAGTGTTGGTGGTTTAGGTGAAATTAAGCAAGAATTGCAAGAAGCTGTTGAATGGCCTTTGCAAAATCCTGAGATTTTTGAAAGAATGGGTATAAGACCTTCAAGAGGAATTTTACTTTATGGCCCTCCAGGAACAGGTAAAACACTTTTAGCTAAAGCAGTTGCAAAAGAATCAGAAGCTAATTTTATTCAGGTTAAAGGACCTTCATTGTTAAGCATGTGGGTGGGAAAATCTTTGCCTTATGATGAAGAGCTTATTGTAAAGGATAATGGAAGTGTGAAAAGAATAAAAATAGGAGAGATTGTGGAAAATAAATTAGATGTCCAGGTTTTAGCTTTTGATAAAGATAAAAGAGTAAGATTTATGGATATCAGTGATCATATTAAACATAAGCTTGATGGTAAGCTAATGGAAGTAACAACAAGAACAGGCAGGAAAATACGTGTCACAGATTATCATTCTTTGTTTTCTTTTGTAAATGGAAGGCTTGCAGATGTTCCTACAAATCAATTAATTCCAAATGAAAGTTATATTGCTGTTCCAAGGAATCTTAATCTTCCTCGTGAAAAAATAAAAGAAATTAATCTTTATGAAAAATTCAAAAATGATTCTGATATCTTTGTATGCAATGTTTCAAAGTATCTTAAAAAAGCAAAAACTCTTCTTGGATTAAAAAGAGTGTCAGAGATACTTAATGTTTCTAAAAAATATTTAGCAGATATGATTGCTAAAGATTTATCTGTAAAAATACCTCAATTTCACAAATTAATGCATGAATCTGAGATTTTACCAGATTTAAATGAGATTAAGATTAAAGTTAAGGGAAGTAAAAAAATATATTCTCCTCTTTTTAAAATTAATTCTGACTTTTGGAGATTTGTTGGATTGTGGATTGCAGAAGGGGATTTTAATAAAGGAATAAGAATACATAATGAAAACTTAGAGATAAGAAATGATTTAAGAAAAATAGCTTCTCAACATGGTTTTAAATTAAATGAAAATAAAAATAATGCTGTAATTAGCTCTATATTTTTAGAAAAAGTTTTTGAAAAAGTTCTTAATCTTAAAACAGGAGCCAAAGAAAAAAGACTTCCTGAAATAGCATTTGTTCTTGATGGTGCTAGCAAATCTAATTTGTTGAAAGGATATTTTAGTGGAGATGGTTCAATTTATAAGGATGATAGAGGCAAATATAAAATTGAAGCATGCACTATTAGCAAAAAGCTTGCTAATGATTTGTTATATTTACTTTTAGATTTTGGAATAGTTGCAAAGGTTTATACAAAAGAAAATCCAAAATATCCTAATGCATATAGAATAATGGTTTTGGGAGTAAATAATTTTAAAAGATTTATGGAAATAGGGTTTATAGATTTAGAAAGAAATCATAGAATCCTTGAATACATTAATTCAAGAAAATGGTCTAGGTCTGATTTGATACCTTTATCTGGAGAATTAAACCAAATAGTTTCAAATCATAAAAAAGTTTATCATACTAATCAATCTATTGGAAAACAAGCTCTTAAAAGTGTTCTTCTCCTTGCAGATAAAACTAAAACAAAATATAAAGATTATTGGGATTTAATTGAAGGGGATATTTATCTTGATTTAGTTAAAGATGTAAAAGTAATTGATCACGAGAAAGATGTTTATGATGTAGAGGTTCCAGGAATGCATAATTTTGTTGGAGGATTTGGAGGAGTTTTTGCTCATAATAGTGAGGAAGGTATGAGAAAAATATTTGAAAGGGCAAGGCAGGTAAGTCCATGTATCATCTTTTTTGATGAAATTGATGCTCTCGCAGGTAAAAGAGGTTCTGAATCAGGAACAAAAGTAACTGAAAGAGTTTTAAATCAAATGCTTGCAGAAATGGATGGTTTGGAAGATTTGAAAGATGTTCTTGTTATTGGAGCTACAAATCGTCCAGATATGATTGACCCTGGTTTGTTAAGACCTGGAAGATTTGATAAAATATTGCTGGTTAATTCTCCAAGTGAAAAAGGAAAGCACCAAATACTTAAAATTCATACAAAGAAAATGCCTTTGGCTAAAGATGTAAATCTTAAAGAGATTGCAAGAAAAGCTGAAGCTTATACAGGTGCTGATTTGGAAGCTGTTGCAAGAGAAGCTGCAATGATTGCATTGAGACAAAATAAAGACACAAAAGATGTAAAGAAAAAACATTTTATTGAAGCTATGAAAAAAATAAAACCAAGTGTAAGCAAAAATTTGTTAGATACTTATAAGAAAATTGAAGAGAACTTTATTAAGTCAGCTAAAGTTGCAGTGCCACAGGAAAGTTCTTATTTAGGATAATGACAAAAAAATCAAAAATTGATGTAAGTGAAAAAGCTTTAGATAGTGAGGTAGTAGCTATGCTTTCGTATCATATTGATAATCCTTGTAAGGTAGGTGTTGATGGAGAAGAAAAAAATATAAGGGATTTTTATATCAGGGAAGCTGAAAAAATTTTGCCTTATTTTAAAAATCCTTGGGCTAAAGAAGCTTTACAATCAAAAATAGAACAATATAAATGATTGTAGGAGAGGTTTTTAATGTGAAGATTTATAGAGTAAAAAATTTTAATTTATTTAGTAGTTATTATTTTTCTATCATCTAAAAATATTGTTTCTTCTGATTGACTTACTTTTGCTCCTGAGATTTCTATAAGCTGAGGAAAATGGTGGAGGTTTTTGTTTGCTTCTAATTCACGCAAAGCAAAAAGAGCTTTTGTTCCAAATTCTTTTACAATCCATCTTGAGCAAAAAGGAAGTGTTTGGTATTCTTCCATTATAAAAGCCAAAATTTCTCTTGATAAAGAACTTCTTGGATTTTTTTCATCTATTAATTGATAAATTCCAGAAGGTTTTCCTTCTTTGATTTTACCTTTTCCAGAAGTTGCAAAAGGTTCTATAGCGTAAAGCCCTTTTTCAATTTTTTTAGAATTTCTATTATCTATATTTGGAACCGTGATTCCTGAATGAAGCTCCCATTGTTCCATACTATGTCCTGAAAGATTAACTATTGGGGAAAATCCTGATGAAGAAATATTACTTTCTATTATTTTTCCTATTTCTTTGAATTCAATATTTTTTTCAAAGATTTCCAAGGCTTTTTCCAAGGCTTTTCTTGATGCAGAAATTAGTTTTTTGTTTTCATCTGAGTTTTCCAAGTCAATTGAAAATGCATTATCAGCAGTCCATCCATCTATATGAGCTCCAAAATCTATTTTGAGTAGCCCGTGTGCAAGTGTTTCATCATTATGATTTGGAGTGTAGTGTGCAGCAATTTCATTTATACTTAGGTTGACAGGAAAAGCTGGTTTGCCTCCAAGCTCTTTGATTTTAGATTCAATTTTTTCAGCGATTTCAATTAAAGGCATATCTTTTTTTATCTGTGGTTTGATGTATTTTTTAACATCTGAAACTATTTTTCCTGCCTGAATTATTTTTTTATTATCCATTTTACAATACTTTAATGTTCTAATATTTAATTCTTTATAATATTTAGAATGAACTTATTTTTAAGTGTATTTATTCTTGATTTTTGAGAAAATTCCTGAATTTTTTTTCATCAAAACAATTTTCTCTTACATTATAAAAAACACCTAATTCTCTACAATTTTTATTTCTGTTATTTTGAGAAATATATCTTTCCCAATAAGATATTTGCTCTAATATTTCAAGTTCTTTAAATCCATCAAATACAGGTTCAATTTTCTCTTTTCTTAATCCTTCTCTTTTAATAAGTCTTTCACATACACCTTCTAAAATACCTAATCTTTCTGTTAGTTTTTTAATAGAAATATAAACATCCTCTTCTTTTTGAATATTCATTCTTTTTTTAGGTAATTTTTCTTTAAAATAATTATGAAGTTATAATCTAGGTTTTATTTCGTAATCTCCTGTTTTTTGGTATAAAATTTCCTATTTTTTCTGCTGATGCTTTTCCTGTTCCAAGAAAATCGTTTTTGTGTTTCATTATGAGGAAGCCGGTTTTTCCTGTTTTAATATCGAGCTGTTCGCCTTTCATCCATTTTTCAACTTGGTTTTTATTTAATTCAAATATATTCTTTTTTATTTGGTTTCCAAGTATTTGTGAACCTTCTATGCTTAAACGCAAATTATTATTTTCTCCAGAAACAATTTTTGCAAAATAAATACCTGCTCTTTCAATAAAAACACAGCTTTCTAATTTACGGATTTGTTTTTCGTTAAAACTTCCTGTAAAAATGAAAAGTTTTTCTTCACTTCTTTTTGCAAGTATTCCTGGAATTGAGTTTATACCAAATTGGCTTTTAAGTCTGTTTAGTATTTCTTTATGTTCTGATTTATTTAATATTTTTAATGGCATTTTTTGAATTTTTTTCTGTTTCTTTTATTATTTTATTCATTATTTTTACTGCAAGAGCAGGGTGTTTTCCTATTGCTGTCTCTTCAGAAAGCATTAAGGCATTTGAACCCTCTAAAACAGCGTTTGCAATGTCACTTACTTCAGATTTTTCAGGAGATTTTTTATACATTATTGATAATAACATTTCTGTAGCTGTTATGGAAAACTTTTTTTTCTTATTGCATTCTTTAATTAATCTTTTTTGTACAGAAGGAACTTTTTCATATGAAATATTTTTAGCTAAGTCACCTCTTGCAACCATAATGCCATCACTTACTTTTAGGATGTCATTGAAATTTTTTAGACCTTTTTTATTCTCAATTTTTGAAATTATTTTTACCTTGTTCTTAATTTGTTTTTTTATGTTTTTTATTTGGGTTTTATTTGAAGCAAATGAAACAGCTAAATATTCGTATTTATAATTATTAATCCATTTTAATTTATTTATATTATTTATATCTATTAAAATTTCAATTTTTTTCAATTTTTTTATTGAAGAATATATTTTTTTGAACTCTTTTTTGTTTATGTGTTTTGTATTTAATCTTACAATATCCATGCCATTTTTATCCATTTTTTTTAATTGGGTTTTTTTATAACTTGAAGGACCAATTGTAGCTATTATTTTTGTTTTCATTTAATCCTCCTTATTTTAGCGATAAAAAATCCTTCAGTGTCATTATCTTGAGGATATATTCTACAGCTGTATTTAATATCTTCAGAATATTTTTCATTATTCCATTTTAATATACCTTTTCTTGAATTAATTGGTAAATTTATTTTTTCTATTTTTACTTTGTCTTTGAATTTTTCTATTAAATAATTTAAAACTTCTTCATTTTCTTCAGGGGCATGAGTGCATGTGCTGTAAATCATTTCGCCTCCTGTTTTTAATACTCTGAATGCATTTTCAATAAGTCTTTTTTGTATTTTTGAAAGTCTTTTAATTGTGTTTATATTCCACATTTTGTATGTTTTTGGTGTGCTTCTTAAAGTTCCTTCTCCTGAACAAGGAGCGTCAACTATGATTTTATCAAACCTGAAATTTTTTTGAAAAAGTTTTGTACATAATGTAGAACCTTCTTTTTTAGTTAATAGGACATTTGTTGTTCCGCATCTTTCTGTATTTGAGGCAAGAATTTTTATTCTTCCAAGATTGATTTCATTTGCAATTAAAGTTCCTGAATTTTCCATTTTTGCAGATATTTGGGTTGTTTTGCTTCCTGGAGAAGCACATAGGTCAAGAATAATTTCTTCAGGTTTGGGTTTGAGAGCAATTACAGGAAGCATGCTTGAAAGTTCTTGTACATAATAATATCCAACCATATGTTCAAGGCTTCTTCCTAACTCTCCTGGTTTAAGCTTGGTTTCAATAACCATTATTTCAGGATTTTTTTTAAAAGGTTGTTTTATTTTCCATCCTTTATTTTCTAGTCGTGTTTTTAATTCTCCAGGAGAAATTTTTAATGTATTGCATCTTATTGTTATTGGAGGACGGGTTTTAAGAGTTTTAAGATAATTTGAAACTTCCTTATCTCCTAATAAATCCTGCATTCTTTCAATAAAAAGTGGTTTTGGTTTGAGATTACCTTTATATTTGTTTTTAGCCATTAGAAATCACCTAATTTCATTTGTTTTTTTCCGTCAATAATTTCTTTTGTATTAATATCAAATATTTGGAATATATTTTCAACTGCAGGGAGCAATTGATGTTTTAAATAATATTCAATATCATAAAGATCATCTTCAACAGGTAATCTTACCCTTTCTCTGACTAAAGGATTTTTTTTATCTAATTTTAAATCTGCTATATAGTATTCTATCAAATTTCCTGAGCTCACAGGAATCTCCAAACGCTTCATGCGTTTTGCTGCCTGGACGTGTGGCGGCAAGGATTTGTATTCAGATACAGGTTTTTTTAATTGGGTTTTTATTATAAGTTCTTCCAAAGGAATTTCACGATTTTTTAATTTTTCAATTATTTTTTTTACATATTCAAAAGCATTTTTTTCATCGCCTTCTTTAAGAATGTGTTCTATTACTTTGTTTTGAACCTCTCTTGCTAAAGCACACCAATCTCTGCGGACGGTTTCAAAACCACGGATTTTAAAGTTTCCATCTTCGTCAAGAAGAGCATATTTCTTTTTTGCGCCAACTTTCCCACTGCGTGTAGTTACCCAAAGTCCGCGTTTAAAAAAACCTTCCAATTCTAATTCCATTATTCCTGGTAAGTTTTCATTAAGTTCTTTTAAGAGTTTTTTCACTTCTTTTTTGTTTTTATTTTCTCTTGTGAATGCTATACTGTCTGTGTTATGGGCAAGAACATAGTTGGCAAAAAATGTATGGGTATCTTCAACCTCTAAATCATAAACATATTTTTGGGATTTTATTTTTTCGATTTTTTTCACTTGTTGAAGATCAAACTCAAATTTTTTAATTAATTTTTTTTGTTGAGGGTTTGTTTTTATTCTGCCCTGTTTATTTTTTCTATCCAATAAAAAACCTATTTTCTTCATAAAACCTTTTTTATTTTTTATCAAAATATGTTTTGAATATGTATTATTAGAATAGGTTTTTTCTTTAGTTTTATAGGCGTTTGGAGTTGTTTCTTTAAATGAAGAATGGGAGACACCCATCTTATAAAGAAGTTTTCTAGTTTCATTAATATAATTCTTGTTTGTAGAAACATACTTTATAATTGGAGCATTATTTCTCATTAAAACTGTGCCGTCTGCAGAGAATAGACCTCTTAAAAATGAAGCCACATTTTCTTCTTTTTCATAAAAGATCCATTCGGGAATTATTTTTCTCCCTCTTTTATCCCTAAAGTATTTAGAAATTATTTTTATTAATCTTTGACCATTGATAGTAATATCTCCTTTACGTGTTTTACTTTTCCAGAAATTTTTTATATACTTTTTTTTCATCAATGGAGAGATTATTTTTTGAATTATTTCTTCTGAATCTAATCCTAAAGACAATTTCAAGTAATAATCTTTATCATATTTTTTATGGAATTTATTTCTAGAAAAACTACCGTCTCCAATGAAATATCCTATGAATTCATAAACTTCTTTTGGAAAGTTTTTTGATTTTATCTTTACTGAAGGTATTTTTTTAAGTGATACTATGCTGTGCGCCTTCTTTCCTATTTCATTTGGTTTTATTTCTACAATTCTTTTTAATGGATTCTTTTTTGCTTCTTTTTTTTGATTAAATTTTGAAGATTGATATGCAATAAGAGAATGATCTTTTGTTACATCTATATTCCAATTATTTGTAAAGTGTATTTTATACATCTGTTTCTTACATTTGTGTCTCATTACATAAATCAGTGGTTTGAATACAGAATTTCCTTTATCATCTAAAGTTAAAATTTCAAGGTCGTCTTTGAAATTATATTCCTTTCCTAAAATACTTTTTTTATCTATTTTTTCAAATAATTTTTCTATTTTTTCTTCGTAAATAAGTTGATTCTTTTTAACAATTATTTTGGTGTCTTTTCCTACACTATCCCCATAAAGAACTTTTTGTCCTTGTTTTTTAATATCTTCAATGACTTGTTTATTGAATTTTCTTACATACGCAAGAATGGAAGCAGAAGCTTCTTTTGAATA
>CAZKZO010000014.1:0-14080 GCA_964557325.1 Candidatus Woesearchaeota archaeon
AGAAAAAGTTAAGGAAAAAATGCTTGAAAATATTTCTGGTGAGTTTAGTGAAAGGTTGGAGAGGTAATTAGATTAATTTTTATTTAATTGTATCTGAAATTGTTGCTGCTAAAGCAGAAGGAAATGTAACTATTACAACTCTTTTAAATGCTAACATTGTATTTGTTTGCCAAGGCGTGACCTGTATTATTCCTAAAAGTATAGATACAGCAATAAATGAAAAAATATAGGTGACAAGAACACGTTTTGTCATTTCTATCACATGATGTTTTGTATTTGTATGAATATATTTTCTATGATAGTGAGAGTAGGTGAAAATAGAAATAAAAAAGATTGTTAAAAGCATTAAGAAAAGGATGTTTGTTAAAGGAAGTGTTTCTCCTAATTTCCAGGTTTCTTCTGTAAATCCTACTGGAACTGCTAATACAGATGCTCCAATTAAAATTTGTAAAAAATCACGAATTCCAAATTTTATTTTTATAGGTGTAAATGGAGGGATTATTTTTTCTAACTCACTTTTTTTCTTTGGTTTTCTTTTCTTTTTCATGGTTTTAATTGTGAAGAAAACATTATAAACCTTATTAAAAATTTTTACATGTATAGTTGTAACTTTATAGAAGTTACAATAGGAAGGTTTATAAATTAAAAATGTGTGGTTTTTTTATGAAGTATATAGATAGAGATTTAATGAAAGAAATGAAAGACAAATATTCTTATTTTGTTTCAAGAGATTTGTCTGAAATTAGATTACGAGCAGATAAATTAGAAAGAAAAGCTTTAGAAAAAATGTCTCAGATTCATTCATTTAAAATTGAAAATCCTTTTACAAGAGTTCCTTATTGTGTTCCGAAAAATAATGCCCGGCAATCTATAAAAAAAGGTATAAAAAATCTTCGAAAAGCTTTTTTATGGGGCTGTAATAATTTTGATCCTGAGGAATTTGACGAATCTTTTATAAGAAGTGTTGCAGGGAAGATTACTCCTCAATTATATGCAGGCCCTTTTGCAGAATACAGGGATTCTGGAGTAACTGTAGCAGGTGCAAGTACAACCCCTCCTTATCCTGAAAAAGTTATGAGGAAAGAAATACCTTTTTTTGAAAGAGAACTGAAAAGAAAATTAACTTCTAAAGATGATTTTAATCAATTAGAATCTGCAATTTTCTCACATTTCCATATAGCAAGAATACATCCTTTCAAAGATGGTAATGGAAGAACAGCAAGAGTATGCCAGGATGTCATATTAAGCCATTTCTTATTTCCAGTTCCAATAATTATGGCTGGAGAAAGAGAAATTTATTACCATTTTTTAGATAAAGCTATTGTAGATTGGAAAGACCAAAATAATTGGGAGAAGAAAGATTTGGTTACTGAAGGTGAGCATTTATTCTATACTTTTATAGCAAGTAAAGTAAATATTTCTTTAGATAAAATTCTTTCTTTAGAAATTAATTAATTTAATAAACTCTTTTTGTTTTTTTCTTATATGGTTGAAAAGAAATTAGATTACAATAAATTAGGATTAAAATCTGGTTTGGAAATACATCAACAGTTAGATACAAAAAAGCTTTTTTGTAATTGCCCTTCTTTACTTAGGAAAGAGAAACCTGATTTTAAGGTGAAAAGAATGCTTCATGCTGTTGCTGGAGAAAGTGGAGAAGTTGATGTTGCTGCAAAATATCAGGCAGGACTGAATACAGAATTTATTTATGAAGGGTATGATACAACTTGTTTGGTTGAATTAGATGAATCTCCTCCGCGTAAAATTAACCTTTATGCATTAAAAATTGCTTTACAGATTTCTATTTTGCTTAATTGTAAGATTATTCCTATTACACAAGTTATGAGAAAAACAGTTATTGATGGTTCAAATACAAGTGGTTTTCAGAGAACTGTTTTGATTGCAAGAAATGGGTATATTGAAACAAGCCAGGGAAAAGTAGGTATTGATACTGTTTGTCTTGAAGAAGATTCTGCAAGAATCATAAATAGGAAAAAGGGAATTTTTAGGTTAGATAGATTAGGTATCCCTTTAATTGAAATTGCAACTAAACCAGATATAAAGTCTCCTGAACAAGCACGAGAAACTGCTTTGCATATTGGTGAGATTTTAAGGAGCTGCAAAGTAAAAAGAGGACTTGGAACAATAAGACAAGATGTAAATCTTTCTATTAAAGGAGGAAAAAGAATTGAGCTAAAAGGATTTCAAGATATTAGAAATATTGAAAAAGCAATTGAAATTGAAACTAGAAGACAGAGAAGACTTGTTGAAAAAAACAAATCTAAAGAAGAAGTTAGGAAGGTTCATGCTGATGGAAGTTCTGAATTTTTAAGACCTTTACCTGGAGCTGCAAGAATGTATCCTGAAACAGATTTGCCTTTACTTAAAATATCAAGACAAAAGATAAATAAAGCTAAGAAAAATTTACCTCAACTTAAAAAAGATATTAAAGAAGAGTTGAAAAGCAAAGGATTGAATAAAGAAATGTCAAAACTTGTAATGAAGGAAAATAAAGTTGAAGAATTTAAAGAGTTGTTAAATATATTTAAACACCCTAATTTAGTTGCAAAGATTTTAATGCTTTATCCAAAAGAAATTTCAAGTAGGTATAATATTTCTGAAAAAAATACTAAAGAAAGACTAAATTTAGATGTTTTAGAAAGTGTTTTGGAATCTTTGAAAAAAGAAGAGATTACAAGGGATGATATTAAACATGCTTTAACTAAAATAGCAAAGGGTGAAGATGTAAAAAAAGTTCTCAAAATTTTATCTGAAGATAAAATACCTTTGAATTTAATTGAAGAAAAAATACATAAATTAATCAAGGAAAAACCTGGTTTATCTGAAAATGCTTATATGGGTTTGGTTATGAAAGAATTTAAGGGAAAAGTCAGTGGGAAACATGTAATGGAAATTATAAAAAGGCATGTTTCTTAATTATGTTATAAAAAGAGGGCAAAATGGAAAACCACACTAAAAAGTTTGCAATATCAGTTATTTTCTTTTTTCTGTTCTTGACTGGTTCAGCTTTTGCATATCATTTTGCTGAAGGTTGGACTTATTTGGATTCTGTTTATTTTGTAGTTATAAGTGCCACGACAATTGGTTATGGTGATGTAGTACCTATTACAAATCTTGGAAAGATAGTTACGATTGTATTTTCATTTTTTTGGATAGCTTTTGCATTTTATTATGTGTCTTTGATTAGCTCTTATGTGTTTAAGAGGCATTTAGGAAGGAAAAGAATTGAAACTTATGAATCTCCTTCATATAAAAAATCAGGACCTAAAAAACCAGGACCTGCTCGGAAGAATAAAAACCACTAATTTAATAAATATCTTTTTCTTTTTTGTTTTATGAAAAGAACTTATATTGAAGATTTAAAAACAGATAAAGAAGTTTTAATTAAAGGATGGGTTCATGAAATTCGTAGCCTAGCTAAACTTCATTTTTTATTGATTAGAGATTCAAGTGGTTTGGTTCAGTGTATTGCTAAGGATAAGGGAGTTATTAGACAGATTCATCCTCTTACAATGGAAAGTGTTGTGGAAATAAAAGGTAAGGTTAAGAAAGCAAAAGTCAAAGCTGATTTAGCAAGAAAAGATATTGAAATTGAAATTAAAGATATTAAAGTTTTAAATAAAGCTGAAAAGCTTCCAATACAAGTTAATGAGAAAACTGTAAAAGCTGGTTTGGATAAAAGACTTGATTATCGTTCTTTAGATATTAGAAAGCCAAAAATTCAGGCTATTTTTAAAGTTCAAACAGTTATTGTAAATGCGTTTAGAGAGTTTTTTTATAAAAAAGAATTCATTGAAATCCAACCTCCTGGAATTATAGCAACAAGCACAGAAGGAGGAACTGATTTATTTGAAGCAAAATATTTTGATAGAAAAGCATATTTGGCTCAGAGTCCTCAATTATATAAGCAATTGGCTGCTATTTCAATGGAAAAGGTTTTTTCAACATCACCTGTTTGGAGGGCAGAAAAACATGATACTAGTAAGCATATAAATGAAATCAGGCAGTTAGATATTGAAGTTGCTTTTGCAGATGATATTGAAATAATGAAATATCTTGAAGAAGTTGTGAAGTTTATTGTTGGTGAGGTTATTAAAAAATGCAAACCAGAACTTGAGATTCTTGGATTAAAAGATAAGGTTAAAATTCCCAAGGTAAAATATATGACATATACACAAGCAATAGAACTTTTGAATAAAAACAGATTTAAACTTAAGATAGGAGATGATTTTGACCCTAAATCTGAGAAGAAATTTTGTGAATTGTTTCCAGATACAATTGTTTTTACATATGAATGGCCTACAAAAATGAAGCCGTTTTATATTTGGTCTAAAATAGAGAAGCCTGGAAAGGTTTCAGGAGGATTTGACGCTGTTTATGGGGATTTGGAAATAAGTTCTGGAGGGCAAAGAGTGCATATTCCAAGTGTTTTAATTCAGCAATTGAAAGATAAAAAATTAAACCCTGAAGATTTTAAATGGTATGTTGATGCATTTAGATATGGTGCTCCTAAACATTCTGGATGGAGCATTGGTTTGGAAAGGCTTACTAAAGCAATACTTAAATTAGATAATATTAGAGAAGCTACTTTGTTTCCAAGAGATAGAAAACGTTTAAAGCCTTGATTTAGAAAGATTTAAATATATGTATATGTATGTGTATATATGGGAACCAAAACAATTTCAATAATGGATGATGTTCATAAATTGCTTCTTATGAATAAAATGAAGAATGAAAGTTTTTCAGATGTTATAAGGAGAACTCTAAAAAAGAAAAGAGATATAATGGAATTTGCAGGTGCTTGGGAAGATATAAGTGATAAAGATACAAAAGAAATTAAAGATACAATTAATTCCCTTAGGAAAAAATCAACTAAAGATTTGATAAAAAATGATATTTATTGATAGTGATTGCATAATTGATTTTTTGAAAGGAAAAAAAGAAGCCAAAAAAATAATTGATTTTTATAAAGATGAAATAGTCACTTCTCAAATAAATGTTTTTGAAATCTTTTATGGTGTTTTTAAACAGAAAAATATAAGCTCTAATGAGATTAATTCAGCTGATAATTTTTTTAATTTGATTGATGTTCTGTCTTTTGATGAAAAATGTGGTGCTATGAGTGCTAAAATTTTTTCAAGTTTACTGAAAAAAGGTAAGATGATTAATCAGAATGATTGTTTTATAGGGGCTATAATGATAAAGAATAATATTAATTCTATTATCTCTAATAATAAAAAACATTTTTCAAGAATAAAAGGAATAAAGGTTATAAATTACTGATTAAATAAAATTTAAATATTAAATTTTGGTTAATATTATGATGAAAATGAAATTCATATCAATCTCTAATGCTATGAAAATGGCTAAAGGAAAGCAAGGAAAAAAGATAGCTGTGCGTGGTTGGGTTTATCGTGAGAGAGGAAGCAATAAATTCAGGTTTATTGTTTTAAGAGATTCTTCAGGCACAATTCAGTGTGTTTTTAAGAGAGAGAAGTTTGAAAAGCAATGGGATGATTTAAGTAAATTATTGATTGAAAGTTCTGTTGAAATTGAAGGTAAAATAAAGAAAGATAAAAGAGCTCCTACAGGTTATGAAATTGAAGCAGATAAAATTAATGTTGTTGATTTTGCAGAAGATTTTCCTATTAACAAAGATTTGAATGAAGAACTTTTAGGAGATAGAAGGCATCTTTGGTTAAGAAGCAGGAAAATGACTTCTTTAATGAAAATAAGAAGCAAATATATACAGGCTAGAGAAGAATTTTTTGGAAAAGAAGGATTTTATAGATTTGATGCTCCTGTTTTACAGCCAACCCAGTCAGAAGGAGGAAGTACTGTTTTTCCTGTAAAGTATTATGATAAAAAGGTTTTCCTTGCTCAAACATGGCAACTTTATGGTGAAGCTGCTATCTTTGCATTAGAAAAAGTCTATAATATGGGGCCTACTTTTAGAGCAGAAGAAAGTAAAACAAGCAGACATTTATCTGAGTTTTGGATGGCTGAGGCAGAGGTGGCTTGGTGGAGACTTCCAGAGATTACAGAATTTGCAAAAAAAGAGATAAAGTATTGCATTGAAAAAACTGCTCGTGAATGTTCGGAGGAATTTAAACAAATTGATGTAGACCCAAAAAAGATTATTGCAATTGCTAAAAAGAAATGGCCTACAATTAAGTATAGGGATGCTTTGGAAATATTAAAGAAAAAAAATAAAATGAAAGTTCCTTTTGGTAAAGATTTAAGGACAATTGAAGAACAAAAGTTAATGCAACATTTTGATACTCCTATTGTTGTGACTCATTATCCTGTGGAAGCAATGGCTTTTTATAAACCAAAAGACCAAAAAAAAGAAGATGAAGCTCTTTGTTTTGATATGCTTGCTCCAAAATGTGGTTTGGAAATTGTTGGGGGAAGTGAAAGAAGTCTTGATATTAAAGATATGTCTAAGAGGTTAAAAAAAGATGGAGAAAATCCTGAAGATTATTGTTTTTATTTTGATTTAAGAAAATATGGAAGTGTTCCTCATTCTGGTTATGGTGTGGGGGTTGAAAGGGTTTTGCAATGGATTTGTAGTCTTGACAATATAAAAGATACAATACCTTTTCCAAGAACTCCTACAAGATATACTCCTTAAGAGAAAAGCAAGGAATTTCTGAAAATATGTTTTGAGCATTAAAAGGCAAAGCTAAATCTTTTACAAAAAAAGAAAGAGAAAAAATTTGGAAAGATTCTGAGAAAGGGTTTTAATGAAGGTTTTGTTTTATCATTTGAATATTTATATAATAAAACAAAAAAGAAAGTTAAAGGATAAGCATGACAGATATAATTGTTTTAAATACTCTTTGCAAAATAATGCTAAAATTTTAACAGGAGATAAACATTTTAAGAATTTAGATAATGCAATTATACTTTGATTTCTTTTTAAGTATAATGTAGTCATCTATTAAGGCATATAAACATTTAAAAACCATAAAGATTCAGAGTTTTATCTAAACTATGGAGGTAAAATAAATGTCTGAATATGACGACTATGAAGACATGGAAGAGTCAGAAAATACTGAAGAAGATGATACAGATGAAGACGATACAGATGAAGACGATACAGATACAGATGAAGATGATACAGATGTAGATGATGCAGATGACGATTCTGACGAAGATGATGAAGATTAATAAGTAATTTTTAATTTATTTCTTTTTTGTTTTTTTTTAATTGAAAGATTTTTAAAAGAAAGAATTATTTTTAAATTATGAGAATAATGGTTATTGGAGATTTTCATGGGAAATTTCCAAGAAAGTTTGAAAAAATAATTAAGAAAGAGAAAATAGATTTGGTTGTTTCTCTTGGAGATTATCCTCCTTTTCATTACAGGAAACTTTGGTTTAAGCATTGTTATGGGAAGGATGTTGAACTTTTGGAAGTTATTGGCAGGAAAAGATATAAAGAGTTGGTTATGAAAGACATGCGGATGGCTGAAAATGTCTTGAAGAGATTAAATCAACTTTCGGTTCCTGTTTTTACTGTTCTTGGGAACATTGATTGGCCTTCTGTTGACGATGTTTCAGATTTGGACAGGAAAAGAAATAAATCTATGCCTAATTTTGATGAAAAGACTATTCTGGCAAAAAGAATGAAGAAATATGAAAACATAAAAAGATTTGATTACAAGGCATTAAAATTTAAAGATTATATTTTTATTGGGATGAGAGGACATAGCAATAAAGGTCATGTTAAAAGTAAATCCTTTAAGAAACATAGGAAAATTCTTGATAATTTATTTAATAAGTTTAAAAAACAAAATAAAGAAAGAAAAGTTATTTTTGTTTCACATAATGTTGCTTACAATACTAAATTAGATCGTTTATCTTCGAAAACATTAAAATTTATATGGAAAAGTTTAGGCAAGGATAAAAAGAAAATTGAAGAGAAAGATAGGCATTACGGTTCAAAACTTGCAAGAAGAATAATTAATACCCATCAACCTGTTTTATCTTTTGGAGGACACATTCATGAATCTTGGGGCAAAGATAAAATAGGTAAGACTATTGCAGTTAATCCAGGGGCGGCTCACGAGGGTCGTGCAGCGATAATTGAATTGTCTGAAAACAAAGAAGGTAAAGGAAAAGTTAAATCTGTAAAGTTTGCCAAGTAAGTTTTTTCAAATATCTGACAAATTTTTTCCCGTCTTTCTCTAAATTTTCAAATTCTTTTTGGGTGATATTTCTTCCCTTTCTTATTTTTTCTTTTATAGTGAACGAATTTCTTAAAATATTGAAATATTCTCTATCTAAAATTTTTTTGGCTTTTTTTAATAGGATTTTTTCATCTTTTTTTGTTTTTGAGTTTTCATATCGGCAAAAATTCATAAATGAAGTTATTATTATGTTGCTAAAAATTTCAGAATGTTTTTCTTTTGGAAGATTTATGAAATTTTCACTTTCTATTAATTCATCTTCAATAAATCTATATTCACCTACCAAAACCCCCTTAATTTGCATTGCTTTTAGTTTTAAGTTAAAATCTTTAACCAAATCCTTCTTGGTCAGTTTATCAACATTTTTTATCTTTTTTAGCGGTTTTCCTTTCATTGTTTTCCCAAAATTTATTGCATCAAGAAGAATTGGATTCCTAATATTTTTCTTTAATTTTTCTATTTCCCAGATCAATAAATGGAATTGAACAACTTTCTTCCCTTTTTCTGGTTTAGGTTTTACAGGTCCTCTCCTCAATTCTAAAATAATTTTTAATTTTTCATTTTCAAATGAATTCTTTATTTTTCTAAATTCGCTTTTAATTCTTTGAAGTTTTTCCTTATCAAGCGACTTCACAACCACTAAAAAATCAATATCATTAATCTTTTCTAGTTTATTTTTATGCACGTAAGAACCAATTAATATTATAGAAATAATATTGGGATTATTTATCTTCTTGGTTTTTTGTTTTAGATTTTGATAGTTAAATTTTTCCATATGATTCTATAGGAACAGTATTAATAATCTTTTCTATAAACAAAAATCCTTAAAAAGCCAAGACTTTTTATTTTTATATGAAAATAAATGGAATTGAAATAAAATGGTTAGGACATTCAGGGTTTGTGATAAATAATTCTAAAGTTATTTATGTTGATCCTTATAATATTAAGGATGTTAGCGAAAAAGCTGACTTGATTTTTATTACCCATAGCCATTATGATCATTGTAGTTATTCTGATTTGAAAAAAATTGTAAAAGAAGGAACTAAAATCATTGTTACTCCTGATTGTCAAAGCAAAATAGCAAAATTCAGTGTGCCTATTAATATAGAAATTATTGAACCTGGAAGAGAGATTGTTTTTAATGGATTAAAAATTAATGCAGTGCCTGCTTATAATATCAATAAATCTTTTCACCCTAAAGAAGAATCATGGATAGGTTATGTGATTAAAATGGATGATGTAATTATTTATCATGCAGGAGATACTGATGTGATTCCTGAAATGCAGAAGCTTACTGGCTTTAAACAACCTGATAAGGAATTTATTGCTTTACTTCCTGTTGGTGGGAGGTTTACAATGAGTGCAGAAGAAGCAGCTGAAGCTGCAAAAATAATAAAACCTACTTTGGCAATCCCAATGCATTATGGAAGCATTATTGGAAGTGAAGAAGATGCTAAAGAATTTAAAGAACTTTGTGAAGAAGAAGATATTAAGGTTGAGATTTTAGAAAAATATTGATTTGTTTGAAATAGAATAGATTTTTAAATCAAATTTCTTTATTAGTTTTATGGATGGAGGAAGAGGTGGTTTTAATCCTGGTCAACAGAATTATCCTGATCAACAGGATTTTAATTCTCAGAAGAAAAAGTATAGTAAAGGTGTTAAGATAGGATTATTTTTTACTTTTTTATTTTTAATAATTTTGATAATTTTTTTACTTTGGCTTTTTTTAAATCCAAATTATAGCACAATTTATAGTGTTTCTGAAGAGTCATTAACACTTGGAACTTCTTTGAATTTGCAAAAAGGTGATGTAATCAAAGCTGAGTTTGAAGATTTGAAGTACCATGTAAAGGTTGAAAATTTAGATGAAAATTCAATAAGTTTTTTTGTAGTTAATAGTTCTTTTGGATCAAATATGGATTTGGGTGAGAGTAAAAAAATAGATTTAGATGGTGATGGAGTTGCAGATATTGATTTTGTTTTAGAGAGTATTTTGAAAGACGAAGCAGATGTTTCAATTAAAAAAATAGAAAAGCCAGGAGATTGCGAAGAAAATTGGGTTTGTACAGGATGGGGTGAGTGTATTAATGGAGCACAGATTAGGGTTTGTGATGATGCTAATAAGTGTGGAACTGAATTTGATAAGCCTGAAACTCAAAGAGATTGTGTTCTTGAGCAAGGGAATTTAATAAATGAAATTTATTGTGAGAATTGGGGTTGTTTTATAAATGCTTCAGAAGATTGTAGTCCTTCTAATTTTACAGATACTTCTTCTTTTGTTTTAATAGGGGCAAATGTTACTACAACTACTTTTTATAGAATAAATGGACCTATAAATGGAGAGTGTAATTTTACTTCCTTAACTAAAGAGCAGCATATTGAATATACTGACGATCTTATACAATCTTTACTTGATCAGAATTATACTATGGAAGAGATAGAAGATTTAGAGGCAAATGCTAATGAACAGTCAGATTCATTAGAAGGTACTTTCACTTATTGTAAGGTTGGAGAAGATAAATTAAATCAAGCATTAATTAATTGGAGCCAGGGTAATTTATCTAGTAGTGATTTAGAAGAAGAGTGTGAAACAATATTACCTCTTCATGATCATCCTAATTGTAAAATACAATTATCTGTTACTGAGATGTCTTTATTAGAAGGTTTAAGTACAGAGATGTCTGCGACTGGTTTTAATAATGCTAGCGAGATTTCTTGGATAAGTATGAATGAAACTATAGCAAGTTTAAATCCTTCTGTAGGAGAAACAGTTATAATATATGCAAATCAAAAAGGTTCAACAAATATCACAGTTACAGATAACTCTATTGGTTCGGATTGTAATTATACTATGAAATTTACGGTTTCATAAATTATTATTTTTTATTACGATAGTTCACTTGTGTTGGTTCAGAAAAATTAATAATTTAAGATTTTTGCTTAAAGAGATTTTTTATGAAGAAGAGTTTTTAAAAAAAGATTCTGAAGAAAAAATACATCCTTTATTTGAGGAAACTTACTTTACTACTTCATTTAGAGTGTAGCAAGAAATCTTAATAAGGCTTTTTTAAAATTTGTTCAATATAAATATTTAGAACCTATTGGATTTCAAGGAGATTATTTTATTGCAGAAAATTTAAGTCAATATGTGAATAAAGTATTGAAAGAAAGGAAAATATCTCAGGAAGATTTTGATTATTTGCTTGGTTTGAAGGAAAAAATTAATGCTAAAATTTGGTAATGGGGTTTTTGTTGAATTTCAAAGATTAAAAATTCTTATTGTGAATTATAAAAATGTTTTTAAAGAATAAGCTCTTTGTTTTTTTGTAATATTTATTCAAATTGGGGGATTTGAATAAATTCTAGTGTTTTGAATTCTATCTATTAGTTGGAAGTGTGTCAAGTATTTAAACTTTTCGTGAAATACGAAAGATTTGACAGCTTTTAACCACAAATAAATTGAAAGGAGGTAGAAATGGCCTTAGATTTTGCAAAAGAAGCAGTACAAAATGCAGAAACCCACAGTATCAACTTTGATGAACTTAAAGCTGGAAAAGCAAATATAAAAGTTGTAGGTGTTGGTGGTATGGGTTGTAATGCAGTAACTTGGCTTTTTAATAAAGGTATTAATGGTGCTACTATTTACGCTGCAAATACAGATGCACTTCATTTAAGTGTTTCCAAGGCAGATGAAAAACTTCTTATTGGTAAGGAACTTACCAGAGGACTTGGTGCTGGTGGAAAATCTGAAGTTGGAAGAGAAGCTGCAAAAGAATCTCTTTCAGAATTGAAGAAAAGTGTTTCTGGTGCAGACATGATTTTTGTTTTGTCTGGTTTAGGTGGTGGTACTGGAACTGGAGCTGCGCCTATAATTGCTCAGTTAGCTAAAGAAACAGGAGCAGTTGTTATCGGTGTTGTAACTATGCCTTTTGAATCTGAAAAAGCAAGGATTGATAAAGCTGAATTTGGTTTGCAAGAACTTAGAGAGGTTACAGATACTTGTATTGTTCTTGACAATAATAGACTTGTAGATATTGCAGGACAATTACCAATAGAGCAAGCTTTTGCAGTTGCAAATGAGCTTGTAAGCACAATGATTAAAGGTATTGTTGAAACAATTACCTTACCAAGTTTAATTAATTTGGATTATGCAGATGTTTCTGCAATCATGAAGAGAGGTGGTGTTGCTGTTATTGGGATTGGTGAAGATGATTCTTCTGAGCGTGTTAATCAAGCTGTAAGACAAGCACTTACACATCCTCTACTTGACGTGGATTACCAAGGTGCTACTGGAGCTTTGATACATGTGACATGTGGTTCTGATTTGAAACTTGAAGAATTTGACAATATTGGAAAGACAGTTTCTGAAAACTTAAGTCCTGAAGCACAAGTTATTATTGGTGCAAGAATTAGTAAAGAGTTCCAAGGAAAAGTTAGAGTTATAACTATTATGACAGGAGTAAGCTCTCCATATGTTTTTGGAAAACCTATTGAAGATACTGCACAACCTCAAAAAGAAATATCTGATCTTGGAATTGAAGTCTGGAAATAAAACTTTCAAAAAGTTTTAGATCAAACCAGTACTTTGGAAAGAGTAATCTTTTCAAAAAACCTAGAGAACAAAGTTCTCTGGCCTAAAAAACCAGGGAAAAGTAAAAAAGGTTTTTTAAGGATTAGGTAAAAACCAAAAAATATTTTTTTGAGCTCCTGGAAATCCAGGAGCTTTTTGTTTTTAAAAGGATTTTTAAACTCTTTTTTCTTTTATTTTTTATGTCTGTTCAATCAAGACCTGGAAAAAATAAAGTAAATATTTCTCAGAATAAAATACCTGCTCAAAATGCGCAATCTCCATCATATTCTCAAACTGCAAAACCTGGCAAACCAATACCAAGCAGACAAAATCCAAACAAGAAAACTTCTCAAGTTAAATCCAATATTAAAAAACAAAAATACTCTGCATATTCTGGAGGGGAAATGGAAGAAGCTGTTGTAAGAAAAGTAGGTGTTTTGTCTGTTGCAAATATAGTAGGTTTAGTTAATGTTTTTATTGGATTAATTTTAGGAATTATTGTCACAATTCTTGCTTTTTTAAGGCCTTTTTTAATAGGTTATGGGTTATTGGGTAAGTTAGCAGTGATTATCTTTCCAATAAGTTATGGTGTAGTAGGATGGATTTTAGGAGCAATTGCAGGAGTGTTTTATAATCTTGCAGCTAAATTAGCACAAGGAATAAAATTATACTCTTATTAGAATTTTTAAAAATTAAGCACTAAGCTTTTTTTCAGATTTCATTTTTTTGTTTCCGTGTTTGTTGAAGTAAAGAATTTGGTCTAATTCTATTTTTGCTCTTCTTGTTTTGGGTTTTTGAGATTCATATCCTATTGGAAGAATAGCTTCAATATAATATTCTTCAGGAATACTGAGTATTTCTTTTATTTGCTCATCAACAAAATGCCCTACCCAGCATGAAGAAAGTTTTTTTTCTTCAATTTTTAGCAAAAAGTTTTCAATAGCTGCACCTGCTTGTTGTCTGACATATCTTTCTCCTCTTTTTCCATAAGCATTTAAAGTTCTTTTAGGATTGGAAATTGCTATAACTATATAATATGCTTTTGATATAAAATCCTGTTGGCAGATATTTGCAATTTTTTGTATTTTTTCTTTATCATCTATTAAAATGAATTTTGTAGTGTGGTTTCCTCCTGCCATTGGTGCAAATCTTGAAGCATCAATGCACTCAATAATATCTCTCCAGTTAGGTTTTTTACTTGAAAATTTCCTCACACTTTTACGCGTATGAATTGCTTTGTCTAGTCTCATGAATAAACAATGTTAGATATGTTTTTAAGGTTTATTGAAAT
>CAZKZO010000015.1:0-9507 GCA_964557325.1 Candidatus Woesearchaeota archaeon
TCAAACTTATTATGGTTTTAATCTGGTTTTAAGCGAGCAAAAATTGAATAGAACACTTTGGATATGGAAATTAAGTGCTATTTATATATCTAAAAAAGGGTGTTTAGTAACCTTTATATATTTAAATTCTCTTTAAAAAAAATGCAATGTCTTTTAACAAAATTAGAGGAAAACCTAAAGCTGAAAAATTATTCTGAATCAACTATTAAAACCTACCTTAATCATGTTAAAAAATATTTAGAATTTACAGAAAATAAAGAGATAAATCCTAAAACAGCTAAAGAATTTGTTTTAAGCAAATTATCTCGAAATAATCCTGCTTCTGTAGGACATAATGTTTTTGCTTTAAAATATTTCTTTAAAGAAATTCTTAAAAAAGAATTAGATATACCTAATCCAAAAAGAAATAAAACTCTTCCAGAAGTATTATCTTTAAAAGAGATTAAAGACATGATTAGGGTTACTAAAAATGTTAAACACAGACTAATAATTAAATTATTATATGGTGCTGGATTAAGAGTATCTGAAATTATCAATCTTAAAGGAAAAAATTTTGATTTTGAAGAAGATTTAATTAAAATAGAATTATCAAAAGGTAAAAGAGACAGGTTTGTCAAAATTCCATTTTCAATGAAGGAAGATTTAAAGATGTATATAAAAATAACTCAAAACAATTATTTATTTGAATCAAATCGCGGAGGAAAATTAAGTAAAAAAACTATTGCAAAAATAGTTCAAAATGCTTCTAAAAAAGCATTTATTAAAAAAAGAGTTTATCCTCATTTGTTAAGGCATAGTTTTGCCACACATCTTTTAGAGCAGGGAGTGGATTTAAAAATAATCCAAAAATTACTAGGACATGCTGATATTAAAACAACTCAAATTTACACACAAATATCACAAGCATCAATTAAAAAAGTAAAGTCACCTTTAGATAATATATCATGGATATAGAAAAAATTAAGAAAGAAAAATCTATAAAAGAACTTCTTGAATTTGGAATAATTAATATAGATAAATCATCTGGACCAACAAGTTTTGATACTTCTGATTTTGTTAAAAAAACTCTTGGGTTGCGCAAGACAAGTCATTTTGGAACGCTTGACCCTAAAGTTACAGGTGTTCTTCCTGTTGCACTCAATAGAGCATGTAAACTTACTGGTTTTTTTCTTGGTGAAGATAAAGAATATATTGGAATAATGAGGTTTCATAAAAATATTTCAAAAAAAGAATTAGAAAGTGCTATAAAAGAAAAATTCGTTGGAGTTATAACTCAATTACCTCCTATCAAATCCCGTGTTAAAAGACAAGAACGTAAAAGAGAAATCAAAAATTTTAAGATAATTGAAAAAGAAGAGCAGGATATCTTATTTAAGGTTGAGTGTGAAGGAGGGACATATATTAGAAAATTAGTGCATAACTTGGGAGAGTATCTTGGAATTGGTGCACATATGTTAGAGCTTCGAAGAATTAGAGCAGGCATTTTTTATGAATTAGATAAATATTACCTTAGTGTGAATTTATTTGACTTTGAAAAAGCTGTTGAAGAATATAAAAAAGGTAAGGAAAAACTTCTTCGTGATATAATTATTCCTGGAGAGGTTGTTTCAAAGATTTTTCCTGTAATTCAGATAAAAGAAAAAACTGTAAATAATATTTTGCATGGTTCTCCAATTTATTATGATGATTTGAAAGATAGGAAAGAAATTAAAAAAATACAAAATAAGTTTTGTGCTTTTGCAAATAAAAAATTTATAGGGATTTACAAGGTTACATCAGAAAGCAAAATATTTGCCCGTCCAGAATTTGTTTTGCAACCTTTAAATTGAGTTGAACAAGAATTTTTTGGAAAAATATCCCCTTAATTTTATATATTATCTTTTATCTTAATTAAATTATTGCAATTAACATTACAAAATAAGAATTAAATTTATAATATTTACTTTCCTAAATTTTATATGAGACAATTCATTTATTTTTCCAGTTCAGCACAAACATCTGGCAAAGCATTATCACAAAAGGATTTGATGCAAGCAGGTAGAATTGATATTGCAATCCATTTCATAATTCATGCTTTCTTTTTGTCGAATAAACTTAGGGAAAATGTAAAAGTTCATCTTGTTTTTTATGGAATGCCAGACCCTCCAAAACACATTGAACTTGAAATAATTCCTGAAACAGAAATAAGCAAAAAAAATATAAAATACCTTTTAAAAAAAACTCTTTACAAATACAAAAAAGGTGAAAAAAGAGAGGTTTTGCCTGGTTGTTGGATTGAGAAAAAAAGTCTTGGAAATGTGATTAAAGAATTATCTAAAGAAAATAAAATCTTTGTTTTAGATGAAAAAGGAGAACATATTAAAGATACTAAAATTCCTCAAAACTCTGTGTTTGTGGTTGGAGATCATAAAGGTTTTCCAAAAAAAGAGCTTAAAAGATTAAGAAAAACAATGAAAAGCTTGTCTGTTGGAAAAAATATTTATTTTGCCAGTCAAATTGCAACAATAATAAACTATGAACTTGATTTAAGAGGAATCTAATCTTTCTATTATTCTCTGTTTTAACAAATATTCTATTTCATCAATATCAATACCTAAATTATATAAAGTAGAAATCTCGTTTTCAGCATATTCTATTTTATCAATTATTTCCTTCACCATCTTTTTTTATGTTTTTATAAGTATGAACCCCTGAAGTGGTTTTTCAGAGGAGGTTAGGTTGAATAGAGTTTTAAGCTAATAAAATGAAGAAATCACTTTATAAAGGACTTATGAAGGATTTATAGAGAAAAAACATATAGACTTTTTTTGCATAAGCTTTTTAAAGGAAAATAAAGTTCTTTTTTTAAGATGGTTAAGATTGTTCCTACTCCTGACTGGTTTTTAGGTAAAGATGTTTTGATTGAAGCATTTAGTTTTATAGTATTATTCATATTTTCTTTTTTAGCAATAAAAAATTATAAGGTAGGAAAAAACAGAAAATTTCTTTATTTGGGAGCAGGATTTGGACTAATAGGATTAGCTCAATTAGCAGCTATTTTAACCAAACTTGTCTTATATTATGATTTTGGTCCAAGCCAAGAGATTGGAAAAGCAATAGTTACAAGCCAAATTCTAAATTCAGTTGACATTTTTTATTATGCAGGTTTTTTCTTTCACCAACTTTTAACTTTAATTGGTTTTTATATAATTTACAGGCTTCCACGAGAACAAAAATCAATAGGAGATTATCTTTTAATAGGGTATTTTATAATAATTTCTGCATTAGTAAGTAGAGAAATTACATTTATCTTTCACTTGACTGCATTAATGATTCTTTTAATGATTGTAGGCAACTATTATGATGTTTATAAGAAAAACAGGTTTTTGAATACAAAAATACTCATGACAGCATTTGGAATTCTTGCATTTAGCCAGGTTTTATATTTATTTTCAGCTTATAGTTTATTGTATGTGACAGGAAATATTATAGAATTAATAAGTTACACAATATTATTAGGGTTGATAATAAGGATTAGGAAATATGGAAAGAAAAAGAAGTCGTATGGAAATAATATCAGATATGTTGGCGATAATTCAGGAAAAAAACAGAAGCATTAAACCAACACATCTGATGTATAAAGCAAATTTATCTCACAAACAGATGCAATCTTATTTGGAAGAATTGAAAAAAAAGAAATTAATTATTGAAGAAGAAGTTGAAAAAGGAAAAAGAAAATCAAAAAAAATTAAAATTACAAAATATGGTAGAGAATTTTTATTCAAATACCTTGAAATGAAAGAATTTGAAAAGACTTTTGGATTATAATTAAATATAAAAACTATTAAAATCTTATTTAAATATGAATTTTGAACATTATAAAAACCCAAAAAAAGCACAAAGTGTCTTTAACGAATATTCTGAAGGTTGCGAAGATGTTGAAATGTTGAATCGGTTTGAAGATATAGTTAATGCTTGTGAGGATTTTAAGAGTTTAGATGCTAAATGCGGGTATCTTTTAGAGCATTATGAAGCAAATCTTAGAAGATTATGAAGTAAATATTAGAAGAGGAAAAACTGCAACACTTGACTCTGATTTAAATAGTATTTGAGGAAATTGTAATAATTTTATAAGGAGATTAAATAAAAAGAGAAATAAATTTTAAAAAATATGGGAAAAGAAATAATATCTGGAAATGAAATTGCTGATAAATGCTTAAAAAATGCTTTTATAGGTGGTTTAACAGGATTGGTTCTTGGTGGTGCAGGAGGTTTTTTATTAGGTGAAAAATTTATTGAGAATTATGATGTCTTAAATTCATCTCCACAATTATGGCAATATTTTACCTATGCAGGTTCTTCTGTTTTAGGAGGAAGTATGGGATCTATAACATTAGGAATGGGTGCTGGAATTAAAACTTTATTCAAATATGTTCTTGATTAACAGATAAAACTTAATAAACTAGTTTTTATTTAATTTTACATGAAAAAGTCAGTTAGAATTTACATTACAGGCACTGTGCAAGGTGTTTTTTTCAGAGCATTTATCAAAGAACAGGCAGAAAAACTTGATATCAAAGGTTTTGTAAGAAACCTTGAAGACGGTCGGATTGAAATTTTTGCAGAAGGAGATTCTAATAAAGTGAATAAAATGATTGAAATAGCTAAAAAAGGACCAAAGCATGCACAAATAAGAAATGTTGAAATTAAAAATGAAAGATTCCAAGACTTTAAAAATTTCAAAATATTACATATATAATGGGAAGAGAAAAACAAATAATAAAAGAGAGGAAAAGAAAGCTTGAAGAACTTAGGAAAAAAGGAATTAATCCTTATCCTGCAGATTTTGACAAAAATCATTCTATCAAAGATTGTTTGAGTAAAAAAATAGGAAACCGTGTTAAAACAGCTGGAAGAATAATGTGTAAAAAAGATATTGGAAAAATATGTTTTTCAGATTTGAGGGATTTTTCAGGAAAAGTCCAAATAGTTTTTCAAAATAAAAAAACACCTTCAAAGCATATTGATTTTTTTAAAAATTATGTTGATACCGGAGATATTCTTGGTATAAAAGGAGAAATTATCAAAACAAAAACAGGAGAAAAATCCATACTTGTAAAAGAACTTAAAATACTTACAAAATCTATTTTGCCTCTGCCTTCTAAATGGCATGGTTTGCAAGATAAAGAAGAGCGTTATAGAAAAAGATATCTTGATTTAATTATGAATCCTGAAGTCAAGGAAGTTTTTGAAATAAAAAGAAAGATATTTTCCTCAATAAGAGAATTTATGAAATCAAAAGGATTTATTGAAGTTCAAACACCTATCTTACAGCCAATTTACGGGGGAGCAAGTGCAAGACCTTTTGAATCAAAACTTCATGCTTTAAAGATGAAGGTTTATCTTAGAATTTCAAATGAATTGTATTTGAAAAGGCTTATAGTCGGAGGTTATGAAAAAATATTTGAATTTTCTCCTGATTTTAGAAATGAAGGAATAGATAAAACACATAATCCAGAATTTACACAGGTTGAAACAATGTGGGCTTATGCTGATTACAAAAAAAACATGGATTTTGCTGAAAACATGATTTCATATGTGGTTAAAAAAGTTCATGGAAAAACCATGATAAAAATTGATGGCAAAAAAATTGACTTTAAAATGCCATGGACAAGAATAAAATTTCTTGATGCAATAAAAAAACAAACTAAAATAGATTTTTCAAAATTAAAATCATTAAAAGAAGCAATAACACATGCTAAAAAACTTAATGTAGATACAACAGGATGTGATACTATTGGAGAAGTTATGATTGCAGTGTTTGAGGAAAAAGTTCAACCGAAATTGATTCAACCAACTTTAGTTCATGATTATCCTATTGAAGCTGCTGGTCTGGCAAAAACAGCTGAAGAAGATGAGTATTTTGTTGATTCTTTTGAAATAATTGTGAATGGTATGGAGCTTGGTTTATCATACAGTGAACAAAATAATCCTAAAGCACTTAAAAATTACTGGAAATTTTCTGAAAGAAAATCAAAAAAAGGAGATGAAGAAGCACAACCATATGATGAAGATTTTATTAATGCCTTAAAAATTGGGATGCCTCCTACAACAGGATTAGGTGTGGGAATTGACAGACTTACAATGCTTTTAGCAGACAAAACTTCAATCAGAGATGTTATTTTCTTTCCTTTTATGAAACCAGAGAAATAATGATAGTAAAACTTAAATACTAGTATTACTGTAATACCTTATGGAAATTAGATCTATTAAAGGTGTTGATAAAGAAACTTGGAAAAAATTTAAAGAATTATCTGAAAAAAATGATCTGAAAATGTCTATTTTATTAAAAATCATGGTAAATAAATTTGAAGCTGAATCAAAAAACTTTTGGAAAGAAATATTAAACAGAAAGAAAAACCTTACAGACAAAGAAGCTCAGGAAATGTTAAAAGTAATGAATGAAACAAGAAAAGAATATGGATTTAGAGAATGACATTGGTTTTTGACACATCTATATTAATTGATATTGAAAAAGGTGTTGAAAAAACAATTGGAAAAATTGAAGAACTTTCTAAAACACACAAAACTCCTGCAGAAATTGCTTTTATTTCTTATTATGAATTTTTGAGAGGATTAAAAATTGGAAAACCTAAAAAATATAAAAATTTGTTAAGATTTATCAACAATTTCAATGTAATAAAAATTAATAACACAACAGCAGATATACTTAGTGATTTGAAAATTAAATATGATAAATTAGGAATAACCCTGAACTTGGCTGATTTATTAATAGCTAGTCAAGTTATTGAAAATAGATTTATTTTAGTAACAAAAGACAACCATTTTTCAAAGATAGAAGAACTTAATAAAATTATATTATAATGATAAACGCAGAAACATTTGATATATTTGGAATAATAGGATTTTTGATTTTGTTAGTTATAGGGTTAAAAATAAGGAAAAAAGTTAAAAGAGAATCATGGATTATTATAATTATAAGTATAATAGGACTTTCAATAGACACTTATATTGTACTAGCAAAATTCATATTATAAAATTAAAACTCAAATGGCACTTCCAATAACACGCAAACAAGCAATTGAACTTTTAGAGAAATATAATTCAGATAAATCAGATTTTAACCATTATCTTGAATCTGAAGCTGTGATGAAAGAGCTTGCAAAACAACTTAGAAAAAGCCAGGAAGAAATAGAATATTGGGGAATGCTTGGTTTGTTGCATGATGTTGATTGGGGTGTGACTAAAGAAAATCCTGCAAAACACCTTACAAAAGCTCCTGAAATTTTAAAAAAAGCTGGTTTTGATGATGAATTTATTCAAACTGTTGTAAGTCATGGATATGGATTCAGAAAATTACCTCATCTTACTGACAAAAAAAGAACAAAAAAAATTGAACATGCTTTGGCTGCATCTGAAACAATTACAGGATTGATTCACGCTTATGCTTTAATGCGTCCAAACAAAGTAGAGGGAATGAAAGCAAAAGGTTTGAAAAAAAAGTTTAAGGACAAAACTTTTGCTACAAAAATTGATAGAAATGTAATTCGTGAAATTGAAAACATTGGTTTAGAGTTAAACGAATTCTTTAATATTGCAATTAAGGGGATTAAAAAAATTTCAAAGGAGGTTGGATTTGAATAGAAAGATTTATATAATATTATATATTTATTTATATAAATACATATAAAATGACAAAAGTAATACATTACCCTAATTTGAAAACAATGCTTATGATAGAAAATGTCTTAAAAAAATCAGATACCTTAATGACTAGAGAAGAAATTAAAAAAAGACTTCCAAAAGGAATAATGCACCAAACACTTAATGTTATTTTAGATTACATGAATGAAAGAGGATTAATTTTTGATGGTCACAAAGGGATTTTATGGATTCACAACCCGAGTTCTAAATTGAAAAAAGCTATTTCAGAAGGAAGAGAGGTTTAAATGTTTAAAAACAAGGAATTAAAAGTTGTTCTTTCTAAAGAAGCAGACGAAGTGTTTTTGAAGTTGAAAAAAATAACAGGGAATGAAAAACAAAGAAACATTGACAGCTCTTTTCACCAAACGCTCTTAAGATCAATAAATAGAATCATTAGTCTTCTAAAAGAAAATCCTTTTGCAGGAAATCAAATTCAAAAAAGACTTATTCCACAAGAATACATTAAAAAATATGATGCTGATAATTTATGGAGAATTGAGTTGGCAAACAGGTGGAGATTAATTTATACCATTATTGGAAATAGAGTAGAAGTTATTTCATTTGTAATGGATATATTCAATCATAAAGATTATAATAAAAAATTTGGATATAAATAAAATGGGTTTAATCGTGAAAAACAACATAAGAAAAGTTGTAAAAGAACTTGATAAAGAAAACAAAGTTTCTAGTATTGCAGAAGAAGTTTCTCAGGCACTTGAAAGAAAAGTTGAAGAGATTTTGAGAGATGCTATAAAAAGAGCATCTGCAAATAATAGACGAACTTTGCAAGCGAGAGATTTATAAAGAAAATAGAATAAATAGAAATATGAAATTGAAAAGAGGATATTGGTTTATTATTTTATTTACAATTCTATACGTGCTTGCTTTTTTGATCTATTATTTAAGTATAAAAAATTATGAATTTCTTTGGTATATTTTAGTTTTAGTTTTCTTTTTTTGTTTAATATTTTTCACCCTTAAAAAAACCAAATTTGATTATTGGATTTTATGGGGGCTCTCAATATGGGGTTTTTTGCATATGTGTGGAGGAGGATTAATTGTGAATGGAGATGTTCTTTACAATTTAAAAATATTTCATTTATTTGATATAGGAGATACTTTTGTTTTAAAATTTGACCAGCTTGTACACTTATATGGATTCTTTGTCACATCTTTAGTTGCATTTGATGTTTTAAAAAAACAGATAAAATCGAATACAAACTGGAATTTGATATTTATTGTTTCTGCCTTGATTAGCATGGGGCTTGGAGCAGTAAATGAATTAATTGAATTTATTGCGACTGTAACAATTAAAAGTGTTAATGTTGGCGGATATTATAATACTTCATTAAATATAGTCTTTAATACAATTGGTGCTTTTTTAGCAATAATTTTCATGAGGAAAAGAAAAAATGCCAAAAAACAAAACAAAAGGAAGCAATATTGAAAGAGAATTATACAGGATTTTTATTCAAAACAATTACAAGGCAATTCGTGCTGCTGGAAGTGGGACAATGGAAAATGCAGATTGTGATTTAATTGTTGGTAAAAAGGGCAAAGGCAAATTTGCAATTGAAGTGAAATCAAGCAAAAAACACTCTAAATATATTAGCAAAAAACAAATAGAGAATTTTATAATGTTTTCAGAATTGTTTGGATTAAAGCCAGTTATAGCTCTAAGATTTTCAAGGCAAGGATGGCTTTTCCTTCATCCAAAACACATGAAAGATGCAGGGAAAAACTTTGTAATTACTTTAAAAGATGCAAAGAAAAAAGGTAAAAAATTTTCCCAGTTTTTTAAAT
>CAZKZO010000015.1:9607-14080 GCA_964557325.1 Candidatus Woesearchaeota archaeon
TTTTTAAATAAAAGTTAATCACAATAAATCTTATAACTATTTTTTACATTTGATTTTAATGAAAAAACTACTAATTATTTTATTTATATTATTCTTTAGTTTTATTTCTGCCTCATGTGAAGAAAAACAGATTGATGTTAATACTGCTTCTCTTGAAGAACTTGATAAGATTTATGGAATAGGTCCTTCTAAAGCACAATCTATAATTGATTCGCGTCCTTATGATAATTTAGATGATTTGATAAATGCCTATGGTATTGGAGAAATTACTCTTGAGAATATTAAAAATCAAGGACTTGCATGTGTTGAAAATGAAGAAGATGGAAAAGAAAGCAAGGAAGAACAACCAAAAGAAAATACTTCTCAAATAAAAGAAGGAAATTTAGAACCAAAAAAATCTAAAGAACCTAAACTTATTGAAATGCAAACCATTTCCTTATCAAAAGATATAAAAACAGAGAATAATTTTGATGTCCAAGAAAAAAATAAAACCAATTACCCTGCCTATGTTTTATCAGGTTTTTGTATATTGATATTGGTATTATTTATAATTAAACACAAAAAAAGAAAAAATGAATTCAGATAAAGAGCCAAGTATTAAGGCAATGATTGTATTAGATGCTATTGGAAGACCTCCAGAACATCTTGTTGAAACATTAAAAAACATTGCCATACAAATAGATAATGAAAAAGGTATTCAGGTTAAAAGTAAAAAAATTAAAAAACCTGAACTAATGAAAGAGCAGAAAAATTTTTACACAACTTTTGCAGAAATTGAAATTGAAGCTAAAGAAATGATGTATTTAATGGTTATAATGTTCAAATATATGCCTGCACATGTAGAGATTATTTCTCCTGAAATTGTTGCAATAACTAATAATTCATGGAACGAACTTCTTAATGAACTTGCAAGAAGACTTCATGGATATGATGAAATTGCAAGAGTAATGCAGGTTGAAAATAAAAAACTTCAGCAAAAAATATCTGAATTAACAGGAGGTATTTTACAGCCTTCTCCAACACCAACTGCTTCACCTTTCCAAGCACAGCAAATGCAACAAACTCAAAAACAAGTGAAAAATCCTGTTAAAAAATTAAAAAAGAAATCCAAAAAAAGCACAAAGAAAAAGCCAGGTAAAAAAAACAAGAAAAAAAATTCTAAGAAAAAATCAAAGCCAGAGAAAAGTTCAAAGAAGAAAAAATAAATTAATTTGAAAATAAAAGAAAGTGATAAAATGCCTAAAAAATTAGATAGATGTGTTAAAAAAGTAGAAAAGAAAAATAAAGAAAAACCTGAATCTAAAAAAGTTAATCCCTGGGCTGTTTGCAAGGCAGCTATCTCAGGCAAGAGAAAAAAGAAAAAATAATTTCAATCACTTAGCTTTTTTATATTTCTTTTTATAAAACCAATACACCCCTAATACTAAAACAATTATTAATGTCCATCCAACCCACTTTTTAATTGAACTTGTTTCAACATCCTGACAAGAACCTAAACAACAAACCCCGTCGCTTGCATAAAATATTTCTCCTCCACACTCTTGATTTCCAGAACAGATTTCTCCACCTACATCTGAACATTTATCTGTAGAAGGTGTATCTTCTGTATATTCTTCTGTAGGAACAAAATCTTTCATAAATTCAATGATTATTGTTGCTGAATCTTTTAAAGTTTGATTTTCAATTTGTGCATATGCTATTATTTCTCCTTCAAAAACAGCTTCTTCTATATCTGAAATTATAAATATTTCAATTTTCTCTGACTTATTTACTTTAAAATCTTTAATACTATAAATAGATAAAGTCACATAAGGCTCTAAAATAGAAGAAATACTTAGATTAACCTTTTCTATCTCATCCTTACCTGTGTTTTTAAGATAAATAACTCTTTTGCCGTCTGATTCTGTAGCCATAGAAATATCAACAACTTTGGTTTCAAAATCAATGTCATAATCTTTTTCAATTTTCTCTTCAGATTTAATTATAAAGGCTTTGAATTCATAAGAATAATTTTCAGAAGTAAAAATAATATTTTCTTCACTCATAGGCATATCTAATATAAAATCAACACTCTTAGATTCACCTTCTTTTAATTCAACTGATTCTTCAGCAGAAATTCTGTTTGAAGTTTCTATATTTACTGTTATCTTCTTTTCCTGAAGGTTTTGTAATTTAACTTCAAAATTATCTTTAGTTGTTATAAAACCAGGATTAACTGAAAACTCAGCTAAGTTATTAGAAATGCTAAAATTCTGAATAATAGTATCATCAATTATTTCAGTGCCTTTATAGTATCTAACATCTGAAATTTCAAAAGAATAATTTCCTTTTTCTTTATTTAAAAGCAAAGCATAAATATAAAAATCTTCTCCTTGTTTAACCACATCAAAATCCAAAGGAATTTGGACATGTCCTCTATAAAACACCACATTATTTGTTTGTATAGAATCTATAAAATTGCCGGATATTTTAGCTAAAAGAGTTTCACCTTTATCAAATTCTGAATCTGTTTCAATACTAATTGCAGAAATCAAGGAGGTAAAGAAAATAAAGAAAATAAAAAGTAAAATTAACTTTTTCATCCTATTTTCCCATATCTTTTAATTTTTTAAGAACATCATCAAGTTCTTTTTGTGTTCTTGATTTTCCAATTCTTTTTCCCAGAGTTGGTTTTGGACCTGGGTTTGGCTGTTTTTTTGGAAGCAATATTCTTCTTTCAGGCTGTGAGGGAATATTTCTTCTTGAAATTGTTCTTTTTGGAAGAGGCCTATGGAATGGAGGAGGTCTTCTTGGCCCTCTGCTATTTGGGCCAGAACTTCCTTTTCCTTTACCAAACTTAGATTTTATTTTCAACCATAAAGCTCTTAATTTGTCTCTAAATATTATTCCAACTACAATTAAAATAATCAATAAAAGTAATACCCAAATCCACCAATAACTTCCTGTTCCACTATCTCCAGAACCTGAGCTATAAATACAACATATTCCTGTATTACAATTATAATCTGCTTTTTTTTCATCATCTTCACAAGTAGACCTGCAAGTTCCTCCTTTTTCTTCACACTCTGTTAAATCAAAGGCAGGAGTTTCACAATAACCTCCTACACAACAAACTTCTCCATAAGCTGTATCAGGAGTAGACATTTCATTTCCGTTTTTGCAGATTTGGTTGCTTGAACAGATTTCTCCGTTTAATTCCGAGCATGTTTCCTCGTGTTTTGGCTGACTGCAACATTTGTATAAAGAAGGACAACTATATTCATTTAAAATTTCTCCTTCACATGCTGATGAAGACATGCAATAATATCCTGCATCTTCACAATCAATTAATCCATTATCTCCATTATCTCCACCTCCAAACTCACGAGGCCATAAAGAAACTAAAATAAATGCAGTATTTCTAATATTTTCTTGCCAGCATCCTTCTTCATCCTGAACATCTAAAAGCCAGTCTTTTGAATTTTGCTTTTCTTCAGGTGTTTCTTGTTGAAAAGGATATAAAGCTAATGCAGTATCATAATACTTATCTCCTGATTCCATCCAGTATTTTCCTTGCTTTTGCCCTAACAAAACCTTGCTTCTATAATCTATATTATCTGTCAAATAATAAAGAAATGTTTCTGGAATAAGTCTTGGATATTCAGGAGACATTACAATTAAATAAGGCATAAATGCTGAAACATCTTCACCTAAAGAATCTAAAACCAATGCTGCCCATAAACTTCCTTCATAATCACACTGGGTATTTCCAAAGCAAAAGGATTTAACTTTTTCAAAAGTAGAACCTTCAGCAGAAGCAGAAGAGGTTTTATCTAAAACATGAACAGTTGATGAATCTGTTTTTTTAAATAAAAGAGTTGTTAAAAAACTCTTATCACAACTTATTTCAAATTCAGTTCCATAACAGCTTGGAGAAACTCTAAGCCAATAATCATCTTGTGCAAGACTTAAACAAGTTCCTGCATTATTTGAAAGCTTTTTATTTTCAAAAACATCAACATTATAATCTAATCCTGAATAAGAAATTCTACATGTGGAAAGTTCATTAGTGTCTATTTCTAAAAACCACTGTATTTCTGTAGGTGTAGTATTTTGGGAAATCAGCCATTTCTTTGGCTTTTCCACATCTGCATTAGTATTGTCTAAAGCAAGAACAGCCTGGGCAGTTGTTTTTAAATTGCATTTTCCTGCAGGCCAACACTCTTCATTTGCAGAACTTTCCAAAAGCTCTGATTGGCATTCATCTATAGCTAAAAGGGTAAATGCTTTTTCTTCATCAGATAAATCACTGCATTTCTCAACTGTTTTATCTTCAAGACATTGATAAGCATTATCTATTTGCTCAGATTCTGTAAGTTCATCTGCAGAAAACACTAAACCTATCATTAAAATAAGCAGTATAAATGCTAAAACCCACGCTCTTTTTCTCATATTATATATAATTAAACTTTGTTTTTAAAATTATCTTTACTT
>CAZKZO010000016.1:0-12547 GCA_964557325.1 Candidatus Woesearchaeota archaeon
ATTGTCTATAAAGTTTCCAGTTTTCTCTTTCCTTTAATAATCAATTTTTTCCCCATAACTTTATTTTTAATTTCTCTGTCTAAAGTAGCTATAAGAACATCTGGATTTTCTTTAGAATATTTAATTATAGCCTTATCAGCATTCCTGCCTTTTATTTTAATAGATTCAAAATTATTTATTTGAATTATCTTTAATGCTAATCTAGCTTCCTGTTTTGCTTTTCCTTTTTTAGTAGATGCTATTGATTTTAACTCTTTGATAACTTTTTCTGGAATAAGAATCTTCAGTCCTTTTAGAGAAAACTCTTCAAAAAAATCAATTTTTTGCCTTATAGCTGTCAAAATAAAACTTGTATCAAGTAAAACGCTTTTCATAAAAAAAATAAGAAAACACATTATAAAAACCTAACACTTCACCATGATAATTCTTAAAAACAAGGTTAAATTTAACCTTGTATGGACTTTAGAGAGTATATTGCTAAATTTGAAGGTTTAGATACAGAAGTTACAAATTTAAAAACAAGGTTGAAAGAAACACAAGAACTTGAAAAAAAGTTAAAAAGTAAAAAGTTTGTTCAAAAAGTTTTAAGGGGATTAACACATACTGGAAATCCAAAACCCAGAGAAAGCGAAGTTTTGTACCATTTTGTTTCAAGAGTTAGTTCTGAAGAAATCATAAAATCTAATTTTCCGGGAATTACATATCCTTGCCATAGTTGCGGAACAGAATCTCCTGTTTTAGCAGCCATACAAAAACAAAATTCTAAAGAAAAGGAATGGCTTTTATATCTTTGCACTGAAGGTTGTAATTTGACTAGAGATTGGGAACTTGAAAAAAAAGATTTATTATAAAAATTGCTAAATACATGTGAATGTAAAAAGATTAAATAAATAATATTTTTTCCTGTAATAAGAGATGCAAAATCATTAAAAGAAAAAATAGAGGATATCTTTTAACAATTCGTGATATTAAACACTTAGAAAATGTTATTAGAAATATTAGTCTTGGAATTTTACGATATAAAATAAATAATTACTTGGAAAGAATGTATGATTTTAATTCATGAGGTTGCACATATTAAATATCTAACTTGGTTTATCATGGAAAATCCAGAGTAAAAAGAAATGTAAAAATTAATTCAAAGAAAATCATATAGGTTTTGTTACGATTAATTTGAATTTGTTGCAGATTTAGAAGAGAAATATATCTTATAATTTCAACATTACATTTATTAATACAATCCTCGTTTTTATTTTATGCATGAACGTGATAATGTTTTAAGAATTTTTAATGAAACAAAAAAAGCAGTTGATGAAGGAAATGTTTCAAAAATTAAATCATTAAGCAATCAAACAACAAATACAGCTTCTTTAACACATGACCCTGATAATATTGCTGCAGCAGTTGTTGTATATTCTTTAAGTAAAATTCTTGAGAGAGAAAATTACAAAACCCTGGCTGGTTGGAATAAATTTTATAAAATGTACATCACAGCCATAAATAATATTATTCAATCAATTGAAAAAAAAGATGATAAAGCTTATAGGGAAAACATAGAATTAATTAAACAATCTATGGAGAATGTTTCTGGCAAGCTTAAAGAATATGTTCAAGATGTTTTTGGAAAGGCTAAAATAAACAAGGCTTCTAAAATTTATGAACATGGAATGTCAATGGAAAAAACCGCAAGTCTTCTTGGAATTAATTTATTTGAGCTAGCAAGTTATGTGGGGCAAAAAGACATCGAAACACCAGAAACCAAACCTGTTCCTGTAAAAAACAGAATTAAATTAGCAATGGAGATATTTTCATAAATGGCTTCTATAAATAAAGCAATAATATTTGATTCAGGCACTCTAATAAGCTTTTCAATGAATGGAATGACAGATGTAATCAGAAACCTAAAAAAATCATTTAAAGGTAAATTTTTAATTACAAAAGAAGTAAAATCAGAAATTATTGACAAGCCTTTAAAAATAAAAAAGTTTGAGCTAGAAGGATTAAAATTAAAACAACTTTTAGATGAAGGAATTTTAGAAATGCCTTCTTCTCTAGGAATAAAGGATTCTGAAATAACACAAAAAACAAATAAAATAATTGATTTAGCAAACAATGTTTTTCAAGGACAAAAAAAACCTATAAAATTATTAGATATAGGAGAGTGCTCTTGCCTTGCATTAAGCTTAATTTTAACAAAGAAAAAAATAAAAAATGTCCTTGCTGTTGATGAAAGAACTACAAGAATGCTGATTGAAAACCCTGAAAGTCTTAGGAAATATCTTGAAAAGAAAATCAACACTAAAATAAATGCGAACAAAAAAGTTTCTTTTTTCAATAATTTTAAAGTAATTCGTTCGCCTGAGCTTGCTTATGTTGCATATAAAAAAGGGTTGATTAAAATAAAAGACAAAAATGTATTGGATGCATTATTGTATGCATTAAAATACAAGGGTGCTTCTATTTCTACAAAAGAAATTAAGCAAATAAAGAAAATAGGATAAAAAAGAAAGATTTTAAAAGATTTCAGGAATTTTATTATTAAGGGTGTGTAGTATAATGTTTATTATATCCGGCTCCAGACCGGAAGACGGGGGTTAAATTCCCTCCGCGCCCATTTCTATTTAAAATAAGAGGTAAATAAATGCCAAATGATATTTTATATAGGGTATGTAAAAAATATACAAAAAAGAAATATTATTGCAGTATTAAAAAAATAGGTTTCTGTGGCTTCTACAAATTGAAAATTCATATAAAGATTTATAAAGCTATTTTTGAATAAAATTTGATGGCAATGAAAAAATACCTAAAAATATCTCCAATATCTACAGAAGTAATAAGAAAAAAAGACATAGATGTAAATGTATTTAAACAAGAAATAGAGGGGGAAGAAAGATATGGTTTTCAAATATATAAAAGCAATGGCAAAATAGAGCTTGATTTAAGGTCACCACCTATTTATCAACTAGCTAATCAAGCTAGAAAAAAGGGTAAAAATATTGTAAAGACTTTAAGAGGTTTAGAAGAAAGAACATTAAGAGTTGCTCAAACTCAAAACCCTTTTATAAATTTTAAACTTTAATTTAAATCTTTAACCTTTCCAAAATTATATGTCTTATTTTTTCCAACAACATGAATATCAAATTTCATTAAAGCTTTTTTTGGAATAATACTAAAATTTTTATCATTTTCATAATCAAGATTGTTTATTGCAGAACCTTCAATTATGTTTAAAAAACTAGGTAAAATTAAAATTTGTTTTTTCTTATATTTTCCTGCCAAAAAACACTTAAAAGTTTCTTTTTTGACACCTTGTTTTTCTTCGAGAATAACTGAAGGATGTATATGTCCCATAACAATTAAATTAATTTCTTTGTCAAATAAATTCAATGGTTGTTTGTGTCCATGAAGAAAAGCTATTTTACTCTCAGGTTCAATATAAATTTCTTTCATTTTATCCTTACCTAAATAGCTAAAAGTGTCATGATTTCCTTTAATTAAAATAATATTTTCTTCTGGAATTTTAGTTTTTAAAAAATCTAGCACTTGAAAAAATTCATCTTTTTCTTCATACTCAAAACCAAAAGAATGCTTTAAATCTCCAAGAAAAATTATTTTTTTTAACCTATATTTTTTTGATTTAATTTTTTTAATTATAATTTCAAGTCTTTCAATTATTTCACTTATCTGCCTTTCAGGAATTAAAATACCTGACTGGCGAAGCATGTAATCATAACCCAAATGCAAATCTCCAATTACAAGAATTCCTTGCTTAGGAAAAAACAATGTTTCTTTTATGAATTTATAGTCCATTTTCCAATAAATCCTTAATATGTAATTTATGCATTCTTTTCAAAAACTCTTGCTTATCTTCAATTCTAATTAAATCAGAATGTCCTTGCAAAATCAAGTGAAGTGCAAAAGGAGAAGGTATCTTAGTTTCCCTTATTTTTATTTTAACCTTGCCTGTTTCAATATCTTTAAGAACTTTTTTAGCATTGTTTATATCCATTAAATCTTCAAAAACTTCTCTTCGAGCTTCTCTTAAAATAGGAAATTCATTTGTTATTTTTTTTACAGCAGCTAAAAGAAAATGGCTTTTCATTTGTTGTTTTCCCACGGTTTTTCTCCTGCCTTTATAACTCCTTAAAATCATTAAAGAACGAGCAGCACAATGCCTAAATCTTCGTGCAAGAGTATCTGTTTTATCTATTGCCTGCTTTAAAATAGATTCCAGGTTTTTATGATTAATATGTTCCAAAGCCCTCTTAATCATCATGTTTTCTCCAGAAAGATAAAACCCATTATCAGTAATTCCTATTTGAACATCTCTTCCTCCAGACTCTCCAACTAAATACCCTATAGCTCTTGATAAGGCATCATTAACCCTTCTTCCATATAATGTATGGAATAATAAATACTTTTTATTATCTTCTTTGAATTTTTCAACAATAATCAAATCTTTGTGAGGTATTTCTAAAAAACTATGTTGTTCAAGAAAATAATTGTAAATTGCTTCTGCTGTTTCTTTTCCTACATACAGGTGAGATTCAATAAATTCAAGAATTTTATTTTTTCGCTGTTTAGACTTCATCTTTTTGTTTAATAATTTTCTAAAGTTTCCTATTTCCATTGCAGAATCAAAACTTAAAGGAAGCATTTCAGAAAACCATGAAGGTATAGTTGGATTTCTTTTAACTTCATTAGCTACATAAAGATTCATTCCTCTTGTATATCTGTAAACATATTTTCTACCACCTAAAACAAAAACATCGCCTTTTTTCATTCTACCTAAAAATCCTTCGTCAATAACACCAACTTGCTCGCCTGATGAAAGCTTTACTTTTACAAATGATTCTTCAGGAATAGTTCCTATATTTGTCATGTATAAAACCCGGGCAAGTTTTCCTCTCTTACCTATTTCTTTTGTCTCGGAATCATACCATATTTTTCCATAAACACTATTCTTTTCAAGCGAATAATCTCCTGAAAGATAACTTATGACATCTAAAAAATCTTTTCTTGTTAAATTTTGATAACAATAGCTTTTTTTAATCAAAGAAAAAAGTTCTTTTTCCTTCCATATTTTTTGTATTGCCATACCATAAATCTGCTGAGACAAAACATCTAAAGCATTTTTTGGAAATTTTATTTTATTTATTTTTTTTTCAATCATTTCTTTCTGAATTACACAGCATTCAACTAAATCATCTCTATCTAAAACAATAAATCTTCCTTTTGAAATATCATGTAGTTTGTGTCCTGCTCTTCCTAATCTTTGTAAAGCTCTTGAAGATGATTTAGGAGAACTTAACATTACAACTAAATCTATATATCCAATATCAATTCCTAATTCTAAAGAAGTAGAACACACTACAACTTTTAATTCTCCTTTACGAAGCCTTTCTTCAATATCAAATCTGTGTGTTTTGCTTAAAGAAGAATGGTGTGCAGCAATATTATCGTCACCATATTCTGTTGGAAATCTCTCTTTAAGATAATTTACAACTCTTTCTGTAGCTGAACGAGTATTTGTAAAAATCAAAGTAGTTTTATGTTGTGAAACTAATTCTGAAATTAATGAATACATTTTAGAATGCAGATTTTTATCTTCAATTATATTTTTTGCAGGACTTAAAACATGGATATCTATTTTTTTATTTAATTTAACTTTTGCTATTTCAACTTTTCTTTTATCATCAATACCTACAAGATATTTTGCAACTTCTTTCATTGGTTCTACAGTCGCACTTAATCCAATTTTGACAGGCCAAGAAGAACTTACAGAATTTAGTCTTTCAAGAGTTAAACTAAGATAAGTTCCTCTTTTATTATCTAAAGAATGAATTTCATCAACAATACAATATTCTACATCTTTTACATTTTCAATGAATTTTTTTGTTGTCAAAATAATTGCTAATGATTCAGGTGTGGTAATAAAAATATGGGGCGGATTTTTAGCCATTTTAGAACGCTCTTTTGTTGAAGTGTCTCCTGTTCTTAAAGCTATCCTTATTCCAAATTTTTTGCCGGCCATCTCTTCAAATTCTTTAAGAGGTTTAATTAAGTTAACTTCAACATCTCCTGCTAATGCTTTTAAAGGACTTGTATAGATTGCATAAATTTTATCTTCAAGTTCTCCTTTTTCAGATAATTTTATAAGATTACTTAAAATTGAAGCAAAGGCAGACAGGGTTTTTCCACTTCCAGTAGGTGATGATAAAAGTAAATTATTCTTTTTTTCTATTTGAATTATAGAATATTTCTGGGCTTCAGAAAAAGATCCAAATTTATTCTTAAACCATTCAGATACAATAGGGTGCAGAACAGAATGAATTTCTTTATCAGAGTTTTGTTTAGTTAAATGATTTATTTTAGTCATTTTATATTTCCCAAATACGAATTCCAAATAATACTCCTGCAGAAATTTCTAATTGAAATGCTATTGTTTCAAAATAACCAGTCATAATTTACCAAGATTTGAGATATTTAAAAACTTTTCATCCTCAACATGTTGTATAGGTGTGTTTCTATGTGATAGTTCATATAAATCTTTAAATAGTATTTTGGTTTTTAATTTAGTATTATACAATTTGTGGATAAAAAAGGAGTTAAAAATACAATATATTGTATATGGTAAAAAACGCCTTTTTTCATGATTATCTTTGAATATAAAGATAAAACCATACAAAACTTAATATATCATATGGATTTAAAAAAATGGAATGCATTTTTTGTGCTGGAAATACAAAAGTAACTGACAAAAGAAAATCTCCTGAAGGTATAAGGAGAAGACGTGAGTGCTTAAAATGCAAAAAACGATTTACTACATATGAAAAACCTGCAAAAGAAGGTTTTTTTGTGATAAAAAAAGACGGACGCAGAGAAAAGTTTAGTAGAAAAAAACTTGAAGAAGGAATTAAAAGAGCTTTTGAAAAACGTCCTATTTCAAAAAAGAAAATAGAAAAAATGATAAACGAGGTTGAAGACAAGTTAATAAAAAAAGGGAAAAAAGAAATTAAAAGTTCCTTAATTGGAGAATTAGTTATAAAAAATATAAAAAAATTAGATAATGTAGCTTATGTGAGATTTGCATCAGTTTACAGAGATTTTCAAGATGTTAAAGATTTTAAAAAAGAATTAAGAGGGTTGAAATGAGCTTAAAATTTGAAAAATATTTTACTGAAAAAGGAAGAAATGTTTATGATATGTTTGATTGGGATAAAACAAATGTCAAAATAGAAAATGATGATGGCTCTGTTAATTTTATACAAAAAGATGTTGAATTCCCTTCAACATGGAGTCCTTTAGCTAGAAAAATAGTGGCTTCAAAATATTTTTTTGGAGAAGAAGGAACAAATGAAAGAGAAAATTCTGCAAAAGATTTAATTGGAAGGGTTTCAGGAACTTTTTCTGAATGGGCTAAAAAACAAAATTATTTTTCCACGCCTGAAGAAATTGATGCTTTTAGAGATGAACTCTCTTATATTACATTAGATCAAAGAGCTTCATTTAATTCTCCTGTTTGGTTTAATGTAGGTACTCACAGATTATCAAATCAAAGCGATGATCGAAAAGAAATGTATATAATTGAAGAAGGAGAAGCAAAAAGAATTCCAAAAGGAAAAGATAGAGAATATCCTCAAACATCGGCTTGTTTTATACAAAGTGTAGATGATACTATGGAAGATATAATGGAACTTGCAAAAAAAGAAGCACTTTTATTCAAATATGGTTCTGGAACAGGAACAAACTTGTCTTCTTTAAGATCTTCGAAAGAAAAACTTTCAGGAGGTGGAAAACCTTCAGGACCTTTGGCTTATTGGGCATTTTATGATAAAGTAGCAGGAATTGTAAAATCAGGTGGAAAAACAAGAAGGGCTGCAAAGATGGATATATTGAATATAGACCATCCTGATATAATGGAATTCATACATTCAAAATCAAAAGAAGAAGAAAAATTACATATTCTGAAAAAAGAAGGCATTAGTAGTCAAGAAGCACAAGATAGTGTTAATTACCAAAATACAAATATTTCTATAAGAATTAAAGACAAATTTATAGAGGCTGTTGAAAATAATGAAAAATGGCAAACTATTCCTGTTCATAATAAAGAGCTAAGCGATGAAATGCCGTCTTATCCTGCAAAAGAAATGCTGGAAGAAATCTCAAAATCAACTTGGGCTTGTGGAGACCCTGGAATGCAATATGATGACAATATTAATAGATGGCATACCTGTCCTAATTCTGGAAAAATTAATGCAAGCAACCCTTGTTCAGAATACATGTTTTTGGATGATAGTTCATGCAACCTTGCTTCTTTAAATCTTAGAAAATTTCTGAATGAAGATGGAAGTTTTGACACAGAAGCTTTTTCAAAAACCATAAGAACAATTGCAATAGCACAAGATTTAGAGTTTGATAATTCAGGGTATCCTACTAAAGAAATTGCAAAAAATTCTCACGAATTTAGACCGCTTGGAATGGGTTATGCAAATTTGGGCTCTTTGGTTATGTCTCAAGGATTAGCTTATGACTCTGATGAATCAAGAGCAATTGCAGCATCGATTACAGCATTATTGACAGGAAAAGTGTATGAAACTTCTACTGAAATAGCTGAATCTCTCGGGACTTTCAAAGGTTATGAAAAAAATAAAGAACCCATGTTAAAAGTTATGGAAAAACACAGGGCTGAACTTCAAAATATTAATAGAGAAAAACTTCCAAAAGGACTTGAGAACATTTTAGATGAAGCTGAAAAAACATGGGGTAATGTTATTGAACGAGGGAAAAAATATGGTTTTAGAAATGCCCAGGCAACAGCTCTTGCACCTACAGGAACAATAGGGTTTATGATGGATTGTGATACTCTTGGAATTGAACCTGAAATAGGTCTTGTCCAAAAAAAATTACTTTCTGATGGAGGAAATATAGAAAGAGTAAATAAAACAGTAGATGTTACCTTAGAAAAGCTTGGTTATGATGAAGATACTTCCAAAAAAATTCTAAAATATATCAAAGAAAATGAAACTGTTGAAGGTTCTCCTGAAATAAAAGAAGAACATCTTGCGGTATTTGATACAGCAAATAAACCAAAAGGAGCTGAAAGAACTATTTCTCCAAAAGGACACTTGAAAATGATGGCTTCTGTTCAGCCTTTTTTATCTGGAGCTATTTCAAAAACAGTTAATCTTCCTGAAGAATCTAGTGTTGAAGATATAAAACAAACATACCTGGATGCAGGAAAAATAGGTCTTAAGTCTGTGGCATTATATAGAAATAATAGCAAGGCGACACAAGTTCTAAGTTTTTCAGAAAAAAAATTAGAGGAAAAAGTAAAACCATTCAGAAGAAAATTACCTGTAACAGCTCCTGGATTTCGACATAAATTCGATATTGCCGGACATGAAGGATACATTCATACAGGATTGTTTGATGATGGCAAATTAGGGGAAATATTTATCACAATGAGTAAAGAAGGAAGTACTGTTGGAGGGCTTATGGATGCTATTGCAACATTGAGTTCTATGTCTATGCAATACGGTGTTCCTTTAGAAGTACTTACTAATAAATTTAAACATCAAAAATTTGAACCTTCTGGCCTGGTATTTGAAGGACATCCAGAAATAAAAACTGCAGATTCTGTTTTAGATTATATTTTCCATTACTTAGAAAAAGAGTTTTTGAATGGAGAAAAAAATAACCATGGAGTTCAAGAAAAACCTTCAAAAGAAAAATTGCCTAATAAAAATGATAAAAAACAAAACCAAGAAGATGTTCTTTTAGGAGGGTTTTGCCCTATCTGCGGAGAACAAATGTTAAAAGAAGGTAATTGTAAAGAAATTTGTGCTTGCGGTCATATGGATATGACAGGTTGTGGAGGTTCTTAAAAAGCTTCTTTTTCACCACAATCATTTTTATAAATATAATTTAAATTTAAACATGGTGATGCAATATAAAGGCCAAAAATTTATGACTGATAATGATTTACAAGTCAATGTATTAGGTGTTGATCCTCAAATCAGAATAAAAAATCCTGAATTATTAGAAACTTTTCAGAATGAATTAGGAAGAGATTTTCTTGGAGGAGATGAAATTGTTTCTTATGTTCAACCTCTTGTTGCAAGAGGATTAAAATTTTCTGAAATAGAAGAACAAATTTTGAAAGATGTTCAAGATCCTGATAAACCTAAATTAAAAGAACTTGTCTATAGAAAAACTGCGACAGGTATTGGAAGAGGACATTCTTTAGGAGGGTTACCAAGTGTTACTCTTGGAATTCAAGGGTCAAAATTTATTGATTCTGGTCTTACAGGTCTTGTAGCCTCTAGATCTTTAGTAACAAGTAGTAGAAGGAGAGAAACAACCTCAGAGGAAATTGTTGTCCCAGAAGTTTTATTTGAAAAGGAAGATTTATTAGAAGAATATTTAGAATTGTCAAGAAGTGTCCTTAATCTTTCAAAAGAATTTAAAGAGAGATTTAGAAGACTTGATGCTGTGCAAACTTTCAATAAAATGATTCCTTATAATAATCCCGCGGATTTAATGATTAAATTACCTTTAGATACAATGGTAACTCTTGCATTTAATGTTATGAGAGATAAAAATAACTCCAAAGAAAATTTTGTTCCAAGAGAATTACATTCTTTAGTAGACATGTTCCCTGATTTAGCTGAAAAAGCAGGTATGGGAACAATGTATGAACAAAGAGTTAGAGTTCCAAGAGATGCCTATTTCCACTATACTCTTTTCAAAGACCCTGAAAGAGGAAGTGATGCGTTAGAAGAAGCATTGTCATTAGGAATGCCTTTAACCCCTTTTATTGTAGATTCTGCTGTTAATTTTAACCCCAAAGCTCAAAAAGAACTTGAGAGAATTAAACAAATGATGGACAATGTTATGAAGATAAATGATCCAGAAGAACTCTCTAAAAAATCCATGGAATATATGTTAGAACTTGGAGGATTTGCTGAAGAATTTAATGAAGCTGTTAGGGTTAAAATTGTAGATAGTTTATCCTGGAGAGTTTGGTCTGAACAAAAAAGACATGCTACATTAAGACAAAATGTAGAATCTGTTTATTCTGCTGTTAATAGAGCCTCTGATAAAATGACTGAATTATGGTCCTCTATAGATGAAATCTACCAACAACATACTGAAGAATCTCCTGCAAATTTTACTAACATGCTTGATGAGCTTAGAGAAATCATGATTATTGACAGAAGAATGGAAAAAACACCTAATCTATTAGCACCTTATATTTATTATACTGGAAAGCAATTAAGGTTCTTTGATAAAATGAAAGAGAAAGGAATTGAGCAAAGAGATGCTCTTTTTATTGTTCCAAAAAATATTAGGGTGAGAACAATGGAGCATTATGATTTAACAAATTTGATTAATCTAGAGTTGCCTTTAAGATTATGTAAGGAATGTGAACCTGAAAGAGAATATACTTCTTGGCAAAAAAGAGATATTATAGCAAAAGTTGCTCCTGAACTAGATCCTTTATTGTTTCCAAAATGCGGTGTTGGTTTTTGTACAGAAAAAAATTTTTGTGTATATTTGACTGAAAAAAGAGGTGCAGATTATAAAGCCATTCATAAAGCAACAAAACAAGTTATGTTGGGAAAAGACGAATAAAAATTCTAAATCAAAATGCGTGAATTAAAAATTAAAAAAATAAGTCCTAATAGTGTAATTCCAAAATACTCTCATAAAGGAGATGCGGGTTTTGACTTAGCAAGTGCAGAAAACTACCTTCTTTCTCCAGGAAATAAAATCATTGTTAATACAGGGTTGCAAATGGAAATTCCTGATGGTTATTGGGGAAACATAAGAGACCGCTCAGGTTTGGCTGCTAAAAAAGCCATACATGTTTTAGCAGGAGTAGTAGATAGCCATTATCGAGGAGAAATCAAAGTAGTTTTGATAAATTTAGGGAAGGAAAACTTTGAAATAAAAAAAGGAGACAGGATTGCACAAATGATAATTACACCTTATGAAGATTATGAAATTGAAGAAGTTTCTGATTTATCTGAAACAGAAAGAGGAGAAAGTGGTTTTGGTTCTACAGGAAAAAATTAAAAACTTTTATAAATAAAGTTCTTTCTTAGAAAATATGACAAAAGATAAAATTAAAGAAATTACAGAAAATGAATTTGGTTCATTTGTAAAAGAAGGTATAGTCTTAGTTGACTTTTTTGCAGATTGGTGTATGCCTTGTTTGATGATGGCTCCTGTTTTAGAAGAACTTAATGAAAAACTTGGTGATAAAATTAAAATAGGTAAAATTGATATTGGTGAAAGCCAGACTCTAGCCAAAAAACACAATATAAGTTCAATTCCAAATTTTATACTTTTTAAAAACGGACAAAAAGCAGATCAATTTATTGGTGCAATACCTATTGAAGATTTTGAAGAAAAATTAAAGAAACATTTATAATTCTAAATACAAACATTTTTTAAATCAAAAATTACTTATTTTTGAGAATAGATGTTGTTTATTCAACCATTGCCTATAAGGTAGTCAAAAGCTATAAGGTTGTTTATT
>CAZKZO010000017.1:0-11850 GCA_964557325.1 Candidatus Woesearchaeota archaeon
TTCTTCCCTCTCTTCCTTTGCCAAAAATGAATAAACATCTCCTCTTAACAAATACAAATAAGCTTTTTGATTACTAAAGAAAACAAAATCAATACTTTCATCAATCTTATTTATTTTCTCAATAGTTTTTTCTAAACTATCAAGCTCTTGCACAAAAGAATCAAAATCAATTATATAATTTGGATTTTCTTCCTTCAAACCCTGAAGAGTTCTTTCTTCAAACTCTTTCAAAGTTTCATCTTCAATTGAAGAACTATGAATCATGTCTTTTACATTTTCAGTATCAAGCCAACACCTAATATCTGCATCCCCACAATAACCTACATCTTTCCAACGAGCATCTTTAGTCCCTATATCAGGGTCTGTTCCTTTTCCAGGATTATCAGTTGCACAAATCCTTGTTATTCCTCTATTATAAATTGCAGGGTCAATTACCTCTTCAGCCATAGATTGCGGATTTATATTTCTTAAACTATACAAGCTAGGAGTTCCTGAAATACATTCTGATTCAGAATTTATATCTGTCTGAGTAACTTGACTTTCAACATACTTGTCATTAATATAATCTACTGCAAATGAAGTTGACACCTCTTTAAATCCACACTCTTCCTGCCCATTAACAATAATACACATTTCTTGATAACCTGAAGGTGCAGTAAAGTCTTCTGTAGAAGTTGCATATTCGCCAGCACCTAAAAATCCTCTTGCAACAATTCTCCTAAATGCAGTATCTTGATAATAAGAACTTCCAGAACCTCTTAAATAAACTTCATAATAAGCTTGTGAATCTTTTCCTGCAAAAATATGGTAAAATACTTTATAATGAGATGTAGGTGGATTTGTTGCTGTAGTAAAAGGAATTTCATCAAATCTTCCATAAAATTGAGGTGGTGAATCAGGACTAATAAGATTATCAAATAAATCTCCTGAATTAGGAACAATTAATGAAGTAAATCCTTGACATATTTCTGCTGAAGCTACTTCTTCCACACTTCTTACTTTAAATGCCTTATAAGCATTAGCAGCATAATACTGTGTAAAGTAATTAAAACTATCTCCTGCTTGAGCAAATGCATTTTGAACACTTAAATACTCTCCCCCACCTCTCACATCTTGTCCTAAAATTTTTCCAAATGTTTTGGGAAGCAATATTTTTGCTATTGGAATACTTTGTCTCCATAAAAATTCACACATATGTACACTATAAATTTCATCGCAAATTCCAACTGTTTTTCCTGTATTAATGCTTTCTTGCAAACACTGTTTATATGAATCTGCAACAGAAATCCATCCTTCTAAGCCTGCATTAATTCCTGTCAAACAAACAGGAACTTTTACATCAGGGAAATTAGGAAGACATAAAGCTAAACTTCCTCCAATTCCTGACTGAACAACATCTTTTACAGGAAAAGTACCTCCTAAATCACATCTTGAACTCGGACACACAACAGGGTCACAAGCATTAAATAAAAGATTACAATCACCAGGTGACATAAAATCTTGGCATTGGATTCCAGGAATATTTGCATAAGGTTCTCCAACAGGAATTGTATTTCCAGCAATTCTTACAGAAGAAATTCCAGAACTATGCTGTCTTGAAGCTTCATCAATAGCATTAACAGCTTTATCAACAAGAACTTCTGCCTCATTAGGTTTTAAACCAGAAAATTGATTGTAAAGCTGTCCTGTTCCCAAATTAATCATTCCACAATCATCATCTCCAACACCAATTCCTTCTTGCTTGTTATTTTTTCCAACATTACACAAATAAAAACTTGAAACCCTGCCAGAATCATCATAAACTCTTATATTTCCTCCCACAGGAAGAGTAGATTTAACCTGAACATACCATCCATTTTTAATATCAAAAGGAATAATTGCTGGCAATCCCTGATAAGGAGCTGTTTCAAAATACCTTGCTTGAGGGTTTTCATATTTATTTTGATAGGTTTGTTCATCAAAGTATTTTACTGCTAAATTTGATTTTATTTCTTTTACAATATCACTATCATCTGGCAAAAGATTTCCATTTGTAGCTGCAACACTTTTAATTCTATAATATTGGGAATCTATTTTTTCTAAAACCAAAAAAAACTCATTATTCTGATAAGTAATATGATGTATAGGTGTATTTGCAGAAATTTGCCCATAACCAGAACTATCTGTAGTACCACCTTCATAAGCAAGTGTCCTTGTTCCTTCTAATCTAACTGTTGTAGAACCAATTCCTTGTATACCTCTTCTTTGATTAAGTTCTTCAATCACAGCTCTTTTTACAGCAGCTTCTTTATTATTCACATAAATACTTGCAAGAATTGAATTACTTTGACTTTGAGCAATATCTCTTACAACTGAATTATCAGAATTTGAAAGCCGTGAATTCAACAACAAGTCTCTTGCATCATTAATATTAGTTGTATTTTCATTAATCATGTTTAAAATCTCAGAAACTTCAACAGGCTCTGACTCTCCTGAAACCTTAATTTTCTCACCAGTATTTTGCAAAACCTCTGATTTATATTCTTCATTAATCAACCTCTGCCTAAGTGCAGCAGTATCTACAACATCTTCTCCTAAAACATTTTCATCTGTAATACCTTCTTCAAGAGCATCTATTTGTTCATTGACTTTTTCAATTGCATTAGAATACTCATTTACAGCTTCATCAACATTATCTGAATTTTCAAGAAGACATTTATCAACATCACTATACTCTCCTGCATTAACCATTGCTTCACACTTATCAAACCAACCACCATCACTTCTCATCACTTTTTGGCGTGCAATACCTTTACCTCCAAGATTTGTAAAGAAATTCTTAACTGTTAATGCACTACCTACAGCTAAACAACCAGCTTTAAACCCTCTGACTAAAGGCTCAATTCTTCCCTGTATATCTTCTAAAGTCTCTAAGGTATTTTCCACACCTTCAAGTTTTTCTTGAGCTTTTTCAGGAGAAAGTTTAATATCTCTTTTATCAATCCCTATCTTAAATGGAAACTCTGCAGTTGTTTCAGCAAAATTTATTTTTGGGTTTACAGAAACTTTTGCAACCTTTTCAAGATTTACTTCTTCTAACACAAACACATACCTCTCACTTCCAAAACTATCTGGATAATCTTTTCTTAAAACCTTATTAGTTGTAGAACCAATAGTAAAATCTTTTGCACTTTCCCTTAAACCCACATCTAAATTAACTCTCAATCTAACTTCTTCCTTGTTTCTTATTTCTACAAGCTGAATAAATTCATTAGAATATTGCTCTAAATCTTCTTTACTTTCCTCATCAGATTTAAGATAAACTAATTTATCTTTAGTTAAATCAAAAGAACGGATTTCACTTCCTTTTGAATCTTTAACAGAAATAACTACACCATAATCTTCAAAACCAGGTTCTTCGATAGCTTCAAAAGCAAGTCTATAAATCTTGCCATTTATTTGAACATCTTGAACTGCAATTTCTTTGTTTGAATTTTTATAAGCATTATTACATATATTGGGTTTTACAGCTTCAAAATACATTTCATTAAACTCAGAACAAAGAACCAAAATATCTTCACCTTGCCCTAATTTTTCTGCAATTTCTATTGATTTTCTAAATGCTTCTTCACCTAAAGTTTCAGTATTATCTTCAGGATATTTTTCACTTGAAAAATCATCAATTACAATACCATAATCTTCAAGAGATTGTTCATAATAATTTTGTGTTTCATCATCAAGCTCTTTATTTTGAGCACCTGTATATCCTTGTATTAAAAGAACATTACCTTCACCAAAAAGATTTTCTCCTGCTTCAGCATATTTTAAAAATTTAAAACTTTCTCCGTTAATCAAACTTCTTAAAAACAACTCTCCTCCTGAAAAATAAAATTTAATTGCTTCCAAGGTCAAATCTGCAATATTACTTATTTGTCCAGGGTCTAATCTTTCTATAAATCCTTTAATAGAACTTAATTCTTCTTTTGAAAGAGTTTGTTTTTCACCAGGAACAGCAACTAAAACAACTTCTAAATTTTCCTTAGATTTGTTTTCCAAACCATTTTTTGTTCCAATATATGCCAAATAAACAGATTTCTCTCCCTGATTAATTTCATATAATTTTTCCCCCAAACCATATTCTTTAGCAGGTAATCCATTTAAAGAAATATTTATATTAGGAGAAAGAGTCAAAGTGAATTTACTTCTTTGATTATCTTCTCTACACAAAATTTCTGCCTGTTGTACAAGACCATATTTATCAATTTCAGAAACCCTGCATTTTCCATCTAAAAACTCTTCATCTTCTTTTATTTCAAAATATTGCTCATTTATCTTTAATCTAACTAATGTATCAGGATTTTCAATATCTTCAAGTCTTAACTCCATTCCACCCATACAATAATCAAAACCAGGCATAAATATTTGATGAGATTTTTCACCTTTATCAAGATTTACTCTTGCTATTCTTTGCTTAGTTCCTCCTTGCAACCCTCCATAACTTCTATCAGCATAAACAGAAATTGTAGCACCTTTATCATCAACAGTCTCTGCTTTCAAATAACCTCTTCCATTCCAAAACTCATATCTTACAAAATTTTCTTCCCACTCTTGTGCTGTAAGAAAAGGAAGATAAAACACTGCTTTTCCAACACCAAATGCATTTTCTACATCATATCTTATTTTTGCAGTTAAATTCCCTTGAACATAATCAGGCATAGAAGACTCATTAGGATTTTTCCTTAAAGTTATCATAGCATAACCAATATTATCTAATACAGGATAATTTACATGATTCAAAGACTGTCCAAATCCAAAATGTCCTAAGGCAGCTCTTCCAGGAAAATAACCTACAGAAATTACTTCTTGAGGACGCTCACCAATAATAGATATATAATCAATTGCTTCAACATCAATCAAAGGATTTATTTGAGTTGCAGAAATAGGGCAAAACACAGGCACATTTTGCTCTTCCAACAAATCACTTCTTACCACAGCAGGAGTACAACCATAAGGATTAATTTGTAATACAAAATCCTGTCCTGCCTCACACATGCTTCTATTAAATCCAGAAAACATATCTCCTGATTGAATATCTGGCTTAAGCGAACCAAATAAAGAACCTGCATAATTTGTTCTTGCATATGCTGAAACAAATACCAAAGACATAAGCAAGGCTAAAATAATTACTCCTATAAAACATACTTTTCTATATTTCATCAAACTAAATCTACATCAACCTCCTTTTTATCAAATAAAATATAATTAGCTTGTAATTGATTTAGGTCTATTGGAGAAGGAAAACTATCAACACTGATTTCAATTCTACCTGACTTCAAATCTGATTCAGACAAGTAAATATTTGTTTTTCCACCACCTGTCAAAGCTCTTGAAAAAGTCTGTTCAGGAACTTCAATATCAAAACACTTTTCTTTAGTCAATCCAACAACACCTAAGATATTTGATCTTGGAACATCAACACACTGTTCTGCCACACTACTTCCTAAGGTAATTGAAACATCTTCAAACACCTGAACCTGAACATCATACTCTCCTTCACTCATCTCAACCACTTTATCATCAGGATAATAAATTGTTCTTGTATTTTCAGGTGAAATAAAGCTTACAACTGCTTCTCCTTCATACACTTGTCCATCTAACTTTAAAAAAATTGATTTTTCATAAACCTTATCCATTATTATTTCAATAGAACCAGGATTTACTGTTGAAAATAAATACCTTGCATCTTCATAACCTTCTGCTCTTGCAAGAACATATCCATTTCCACACTGGGGAAAGTCTGTATTTAAATCTCCTGATTCTGTAAAGTCAATATTACACTTTGTTCCAAAACACTCATAAGAAATTTGTGCATTAATTGGATTTAAATTTGTGTCTTTTACACTTACATGCACATTAGTATTTTTATACTTACAAAGTTCTGGAATAATTTGTTCTGTGTTTCCTCCTAAAGATTCTCGAGGATTATTCCCTCTTACAACCACTGCCATAGGAAACTGGAAAGTTTCTTCTCCTTGATTAATTTGTACTAAAACAGGATAATTAATATTATAAACAAAATGATAAGCTGTATAACAAAACCCAATAATTCCCAATCCAGGCTGATTACCTACAGGGTTTGCCTGCAAAATATTTCCTTCACTTGGCAAAACCTCAAATGAAGAAGGCCAATTCTGAGAATTCAAAAAATTCACTTCCTGAGAAACAGGCAAGTCAATTTCAAGATAATCATCAAAAGAATTTGTTCCTAATGCAAGTGTATTTACTTCAATAGCATCTTGTAATTCGTCAAACACATTATCTGCACTCCAAATCAAAGGACTGCATGTAAATTCTGTCCCGTCAACAGGTGCATAAAGCCTTAAAGTATCTATAGCATATTCTTCTAAAAACAATCTTTCCTGCTCTTCTTCATAAACTTTTACAGCAGAATCATATAATGAACCTAGATTAGAATTTACTCTTATTTTATGATTTTTTGCTCTGCCTATTTGATTTCCTTTTTCAATAACAAATTCTGAATCTAAAGAAACCTCGACGTCATTATCATTAATTGAAACATCAATATCTCCAGGTTCTGCAATAGAAATTTTAAATCCTTGATCCAGATAAGACTGAAATTCACATTCTCTAAATCTCTGGCTAATAAAATTTTCTAATTGTCTTTCCATTTTATTTTCACTAGGAACTTGCTCTTTTTCCATATTATTTCCAGAAACATAATACCAATAAGGAATAGGATTTCCAAGGAAATTCAATTGAGATGAAAAAGGCATATATTGAGAACCTTCTTTATATTCTGGAAGTTCTATATATCCTGCTTGTGATTCTAAAAGATTTATTCCAGTTTCAGTATCTTGTTCAAGACATGTTAAAAAATTCTCATAAACAGGTTGCATTTCAACAGGCATTTTAGAAATACCTGAACTACTTCTTAATGTAAAAAACGCAAGTATTCCTGCAAAAACAAATATTGCAATGATAATGAATATAGTTACTTGTCCTCTTTTACTTAACATTTTTAGTATTTCCACCTTTTTTTATTTTTTCCTTTATTAAGCCTAAAATCTCTGTATTAATATCTTTTTCTATACTTTGTTTAAACTTTTCCCAAAGTTTTTCATCTTCTATAAGAAGTAAATATTTCTTCATTTTGAACTCCTTTTAAAATCTAATGGTTTTCATAAATAAAACACCTCTTTTCTCCTTGAACATTTGAAAAAACCAATCTATATAAATGTTTCTTAATAACTTACTTACTAAATTACTTAATAAGTATGTTTTATTTAATTAAAATTATGTTATAAAAAAGTATCTAAAAAATAAATTCTTAAAACTAGAATTAAATTAAAGGTTTTCTTTTAAGTCTAAAATAATTTATTACCCCTAAAAGTAAAAGAATTCCTCCTGCAAAAATAATCCATGGCTCTGCAATACTCCAGGATTCAGGAATATTTATAGATTTAAAAGGATAATCTAAAAAATATACTGCCAAAAACAAATAAACCAATACCAAAAGCCAATTCAACCCTTTTTTTTCTATATCCATATATAAAATTAATAATCATTATATTTAAATTTATTGAAATGCACAAATATTATTATGGGTTTTTAAACAATTGCCCCAAAAATCAATCCTGCAATACTTGAATAAGCCACAACCAATAAAACATAAACTGCTGTCTTTTTTGTTCCTAAAACTTTTCTAATAACTAACATATTTGGTAAACTTAAAGAAGGTCCTGCAAGAAGCAAAGCAAGCGCAGGCCCAGAGTGCATTCCTTTAGCAATTAATGCCTGTAATATAGGAATTTCTGTCAAAGTTGAAAAATACATAAATGCTCCAAACACAGAAGCTATTAAATTACCAAGGAGAGTGTTTTGTCCAACTAAACTATAAATTAATTTTTCTGGAAGCAAGGGCATAATAAATCCTGCAATAAAAACTCCAATAAATAATAAAGGCAAAAGTAGTTTAGAAAAACCCCATGTTTCTTGCAACCATTCTTTAGTGCTTTCTTTATGAAATTTAAAAATAACTAACAACACAACTGAAATTGCAAAAGCAAACATTAAAAGATATTTTGCCAAAGGAGTGATTTGTAAACCATTAACAATTAATACTGCAACCATCAAACCAAAAAATACAAAAAGAATTTTTTTAGACATCTGGGTTTCCTTGCTTTCCTGCATAAATAACCCTCTTTGCTCTGTTTTTTCTTTAAAAATCAAAGCCATAGTTAAACCAACTAAAATAGATAAAAAGATTGCAAAAAAGATTCTTGCTAAACCAATCTCATAACCTAAAACAGACATTGTCAAGAAAATTGCAGCTACATTAATTGCAGGTCCAGCAAATAAAAAAGTTATAGCAGGCCCTAATCCTGCTCCTCTTTTTCTAATGCCTGCAAACAAAGGCAAAATTGTACAAGAACAAACAGCTAAAATTCCTCCAGATACAGATGCAATAGAATATGAAATTATTTTTTTAGATTTATTTCCCAGGTATTTTAAGACAGCATCTTTTTTAACAAAAACCGCAATAGCTCCAGCAATAAACAAAGCAGGAACTAAACAAGTTAAAACATGTTCTCGAGCATATTCATGAAGCAAATCAAAAGCAGATAAAATTGAAGTTTTAAACCAACTGCTGCTTGAAGGAACAAAATATAAAATTATAAATACTAAAACTATCCAAAAAAGCATATACCAATCTTTTCTTTCCATGATAACATATTGATGATTGTCAATATTTAAAAAGGTTTTGGGAAAGTTCTGGAATAGTATTTCAGTTTATAAGAAATAAGATGGACATAACACCCATTTAAAAGTTAAAAAAATAATTAAAAAAAGAAATTAAAATTATTCAGCAAAAGAACATCCTTCATGCTTCATTCCTTTCATTCCTTTCCCATTTCCAAACTCTGCTTTAAGCTCTTGCATTGTTTCCCTGTCTCCAGATTCTCGTGCTTCTTGCATTGCTTCTCGAAATTCTGCTTTTTCCGCATGTCTTTCCTGAATTTCATTAAATCTCTCTTCTGAAATTTGAGACATTTTTATTTCTTCCCATGTTTCATAATCTCCTAATTCCATTGCATTTTCTAATGCTTCTTTATCTTCTTCAAAAATTCCATTTCCAAATCCAAAAGCTGAAACCATTCCAACTCCAAGAAGTGCAACCATTGTTAAAGCGACAATTCCTAACATTTGTTTTTGTTTCATTTTTTTTACCTCCTTTCAATTTTATATTTCATAATAAAATAAAAAATAAGTTATTTATAAGTAAGATGGACTTAATATCCATTCAGATTATAAAGCTTTAAATATTACTTCTCATACTTATAAAAATAAAATGGGACCAGGCAGAACAATGTTCAATCAATTAGCACAGCAAGTTGCACAATCAAGCATATCCACAGAAATTTTATATTCCTTTATAATTATAGTTTGCAGTTTAATGATTTATTTTGGAACAAAGGAGATATATGAATTAAGTTCATATAAAGGTTTGAAGTTTTTCAGACAAGCATTTCTATTCTTTGCATTGGCATATTTCTTTAGATCATTTATTAAGTTAATTTTATTTTATTTTAATGTTCATGGAATTTTTTCAATTTCTCCAAGATTATTAAATCCTTTAATCGGTCAAATAACCTTAATTTTATTTATGTACTTTAGTACAATGGCTATCTTCTATCTTCTCTACAGCGTTATGCATAAAAAATGGAACTACGAACATAGAATTTATTTATTCCACATAATTGCTGTCGCCTTAGCCATATCCAGTGTTGTATCCAGGAATCCTTTTTCATATTTAGGATTGAATATTTTATTGTTGGTTTTTGTTCTTTCTGTAGTTTATCTTTCTTATAAAAATTCCAAGAAAAAAACAAAAGGACATGATCTCTACGCAATTTATGTATTGTTATTATTCTTCTGGATACTTAACATAATTGATATTCTTATTCCTACCTTTTTCCAGAATTTTCAGTTAATTATCTACTTAGCATCTTCTGGAATCTTTCTTTTGATGTTATATAGGGTTCTTAAAAGGGCAGGTTCAAATTAAAACAATGGAAAATAAAATTTTCAAGCATTCAAATTCCCGAGAAATACAGGAGGAAATTTAAATATGGCAAAAAGAAGTAGATTAGAAATAATTAAAGACATTTTATCTATTATTCAATCAAATCAAAACTCTATAAAAATAACTCCTTTAATAAGAAAATCAAACCTCTCTTCATCAAATTTTTATGAATATCACTCAGAATTATTGAAAAAAGAATTTATTAAAGAAACAACTCATTCAAATAATAAATCTGTTTCACTGAATGATAAAGGTTTAAGGTTTTTAGAGAAATACAAAACAATTATAAATTTTATTGATGAGTTTGGATTGTAATTTGCTTAAAGTTCGAACCTTAAGAACGATATTTGAGATATAATATTTTACAAGAATCAAGATATTTGTATGATTTTTTCCTTCCATTTACTTTTAACAAGTTTATAAAATAAATACATTATGAAAAAATATTTTAAAGGGGTTAGTTTGGCTTTAATATGAAAATAATTGATTTTTTAAGGAAATTTAGACAAGATAAAAAACAGAAGGAATCTAAAAAAGAAAAAATACCTTTTTCTGAACTTGAAAATTGGATCGAACATAATATAAAAAAAACTGAAGAACAAGAAGAAGATATATTTTTATTGATAGAGAAAAAAATAGAAATTTTTTCAGAAAAAATCAAGGAAAAAATAAAAGCAATTGAAAATTTTAATTTGGACACAAAAAAAGTAGAAGATAGAATTAAATCACTTGCAGAAGATGGAAGAAAAAAATATATTGAAGCTATTGAATATCTTTTAAACAATCTTAAAAATCTAAAAAAAGACAGGCTTGAAAAAACAATATCAGAGATAGACAAACTTTTATCTAATTTTAACAAAAAATCTCATTCTAGTTATGAAAGAGCCACAATTTTAATTGGAAAGGAAATGGGCAGTATAAAGGAAACTTTGAAGAATTTTTCTAATGAAGTGATAAAAATATTTGATCAAAACAAAAATATCATAGATTTCTCAAAAAAACTTTTCTTGGTTAAATCAAAACTAAAACAATTTGGAGAAAAAGATGAAGAAATAAAAAAATTTGGAGAAAAAATTGATTTCGTAACTAATGAGATAAAGAATAAAGAAAAAGAGAAAGAAGAAGCTACTGAAAAAATAGAAAAAATAAAGAAAAGCAGAGAGTATCTTGAAGTGTATGAAAAAAAAGAAAAACTTAAGATTTTTAAAGATGAATTAGAAAAAGATATTTTTGCTCTGAGACAAGATATTGATTTCAAAGCATTGGGTAATTTTTACCATATTTTTAAGGAAGAGATGAAAATATTAAAATCTTACAAAAATAGTTTTTTAAAAGAATTTCAAAAAGATGATGGAAAAACAATTCTTGAACTTATTGAAATCACAAAGCTTCCAAAAAGAGATATTCCTCAAAAGATAAATGAAATTAAAGATAAAAAAAAGGAAATTTTAGATTTTGAATTAAAAATCAAAAAAGAAAAATCTCCAGAAAAATTAAAGGAAATTTCTTTTAAGATTACTGAAATATTGGAAAAGAAAAAAAACTTAGAAAACATAAAGATGAAAGAAGAGAAAAAACTCAATGACCTTAAAAAAGAAAAAAATTTAATTTTAAATGAAATAAAAGAAAATGCTATGAAAATGAATTTGGAATTTTAATGTTCTTTTAATTTTTAGAAGAAATCATAATATTTTTTTATATTTTATGAGGAAGATAATAAATTAATAGTTGAAGGATTTTTAATCTCAATTTTTGTGAAGTTAATC
>CAZKZO010000018.1:0-10887 GCA_964557325.1 Candidatus Woesearchaeota archaeon
GGAAAAAAGGTTTACGTAATTATTCGCGAAGATTAATTAATTTATACGCAAAGCCCTGCACACCAGAAATTATTTAAACCCTGCAATCCTCTAAAATATGTAGGTGGACTGAACCCTGTAAAATCTTTGTGTATGCAAAGTATCCAGCGTGTATGCGTGTAAATGGTTTGGAAAATTCACTACCCACTTACGCTTTTTTTAATGCTTTATCAATTTCTTTCCACTTTTCAGCAATTTTCTTATAATTAATTTTTATAATATTCAACTTAACTCCTTTTTGTCTTCTTTGAATTCTTTGAAAAATTTTTCTCCTGTAAATTCCAGCCATATTGTCTGCATGAGAGCGAATGTTTTTATCTCCGGTTATTTCTCTTAATTTTGCTAGAGAAGAAATTTCTTTTCTAAAATATTCTCTATTATTTAAAAATAATATATCCAAATATTCTTTGACATATAAGAAAAGTTCATCATTGCAGATTATAAGAATGTCAAATTTGCCCAAATCATCTTTTACTAAAAAATAAATGCAAATTGCATATAGCCTTGCGTAATCCTCACCAGCATTCAAATCCCTGTCTAATTCTCTTTTTAATTTATTTGAAATTCCCAAACCTTTATGCTCGTTTGTTTTAATCATTTTATATGCAATACCTGTATTCCCTATTTGCTTAAATCTTCTGCTGGTGTCAATATGCATAACTCTTTTTCCATTCAAATCTTCTAAATTCATTTCTTCAAAAACCAAATCTTGTTTTTAACAATTTCTATTTTTCCTCTTCCTTTCCCCGCCCTCCAAAAACCATTTAAACTTCTTTATCCTAATAATATTACAAATTCCTTCGGGACACGCTTAACTTGTTCATATGAGCAGGTTAAGGAACTAAAATATTAATTGAATCGCCTGTTTCTTTATCTCCCCAAAAAATCCTTCCCCTGCTTAATTATCCTTAGCTTTCCTAAATCTTTCAAATCTTGTTTTAAGTTTGGGATTTCTTCTGAATAGAAATATCTTCTCTCATCATGATTTAAAACAAACCTAACAGAGATTGTTATATCTCTTCTTTGGTGGTTGTTATCTTCTAAATCAAAACTAACCTTCCATTTTCCATCATCTGTTTTAAATTCTTCAAATTTTCTTTCAGACATCATTTTTTAGCCTCTAAGAATCCTGCGATTATTGCTATTACTATTAAAACTCCAATAATGAAACCATAAAATCCCATAACACTTGTAAATGATTTTATTATTTCAGTAAAAGCTCCTGTTGATGCTATGGCTAAGACAACAAATACTCCAAATGCTAAAACAATTAATTTTTTTGACATTTTTTCCCTCCTAGATTGCAATCCATAAAACATCTACCTTTATAAATTTAATGTTCTATACATTTTTATAGAAACATTTATAAATTATATTTATCATAATAGAATATGAAAAAAGAAGAGGCGAGTTTTTATGGCAATTAGAAAAACCCCTCAAAAGATAAAAGAAGAAATTCTTTCTCAATTAGAAAAACAACCTCTTTCTGTTGAACAATTAAGAAAAAACATTCAAGACTCTAATTGGGCAACAATAAATAAATATTTAGAAGAACTGAAGAAAGAGAATCTTGTTAGAGAAATTGTTTCAACAGGAAAAATTAAAATTTATCAAAAAGTAATGGGAGACACTTATTTTGATCTTCCAATAACAGAAGAGCAAAGAAAAAAGTTTCATACTTTATTCTCAATGATTATTAATGAGTATAAAAAAAGAGGGAAAATTCCTACAAAAACTCATGTGGCAAAATGTGCAGTTCATGTAATAGATAATAAAGATGCAGGATTAGAGGATTTACCTATTGTTTGGTACCTTTACGGGATGATGCCTTTAATGGCGATAGATACTTCAGAGCAATATCAAAAAGAGTCTAAATTGCCTCATGAAAAAAAAGTTCAAAATCTTATCATAGAGTTTATCAAAGAAAATAGGAATAAAAAATCAAGTCAAATTCAAAAAGAACAACATAGAAAATATAAGGAAGAAATGTATGTTTTAATTGATCACCTTATGGAAGTATTAAATAAACCTTATTTTGAAAATAGTGATATTACTAAACAGTTGGATGAACTTTTTATTGCTTGCCCAACAGATGAAGATTTTTTAGAAATTTTCGATTTATTGGAAAGAGTAATTTCAATTATACAGAAGATAGACTTAATGGGAATATCTCTTCAAGATTACAGAAAACAAATATTTCAATTATTAGATTCACTTTGGAAAGTAATAGCGATTTACAAACTATCCCGAAGCATATTACAAAAAAATAATGCTTTGAATAGAGAAATTATTTTTGATTTTTATTTAAATGGGGCAATTGAAGATAGAAAAAGGTCACTTCAAGAATCTTTTTCAGAAATGAATTCAATTTACTTAAATGCACTAGCTAACTTTGATCCTGAAAGTATAAAACTTTCTGATGAATCAAAAGAAGTAGCAAGGATTATGGAAGATTTTAGATAAAATGAAAAACTTCTTAGATACAAACATTATTTTTCATTATTCTAATTATACAAATCTTTCAAGCAGTTTAATAGAGAAATGTTATCTTTTTATTAAGAATAAGAAAACTTCATTTATTTTATGTTATGCAGTATTGTTTGAATTACAAACTATTATTCGGGATAGAAATAGGTTACATAAAGCAGTGCTTGAGAAAATTAAAGATTCTTCTTATTTATTTGAAGATAATCCTCTTGTCTCTTTTAGGAATGTTGGAAATGCAAAAAAGTTATACGAAAAATTCAAGAATTACAATCTAAATGAGGTCAAGAAAATTTTTGAAAATCAGAGGACATCTTCTGAAATAAAAATTTCTAAATTATTACAATTTAACATTGATGAAAAAGTGATACCTTTAATTCAAATCAATAATGATTTAGTAAATAAAATTCATGATTACATTAATAATTATGCAGACTGCAAAATATTGGCAAGTGCATTACAATCACAAAAAGATAAAGAGCTGTTTTTATTTGTTACTGCTGATGGAAAGGATTTGGACCCTAATAGATATGCTTTTCTTAAAGAACAATTTGAAATTAATTACTCTAAAGAAAAATGGAAATTTCCTGAATTGTTGAATCTAATGTTTTCTAATTAATTCTTCTCATTCCTTTTCCCTCTGCACCACTAGAAATTATTCAAACAACCCTAAAATCCTTGTCAAAAAAACCTTTTGTGACCTTTTCCATTTCATTAAGTCTTCTTTTACCTCTACCAATCAAAGCAGCCTTATTTTTTCCTGCACTTACAATAATCTCATTATTTGTAACATTTAAATCTTTAAATGTAAAAGGATTAATTATTGCCTGGATAAATTCTTCTGCATCTTCAATGCTTTCAGGAACAGGAACAATCTTTATTTTCCTGCCAATTATATTTTGGATTTTTTTAATGTTTTTTCCTTTTTCACCAATAGCTTTTGAAATTAATTTTTTTGGTACACAAAATACAATTGCATTATTGTAATGAAAACAATATTTTGTTCTTACCTTAGATATATTTTCAAATAAATTCAGATATCTAATTTCTTGCATCTCAATAGTTCTTACCATTTTAAAAAAGTTATATAAAAGTTTTGTTTAATGTTTTTATAAATCTTTGTTATTTTAAATCTTTAATTTATTTCACAATTATATTAATATAGGTTTTGCATTAAATTTATATCAAAATTCTTTTTTTGGAAAAAACTCACAAAAATTAAATAACAATTTTTTTCAATAATTTTCATGTCTAGTCATTTTATTTATTAACTTCATCAACAATTTCTTTTTGTGCAGTTAGTTTTTCTTTATCATCTTTTTTTAGAGCACCCACAACTTGTACAATTAATCCAGGCAATCCTGTTCCAATCGGAACTGGCTGATTCAGTATAATGTTTTCTACTACACTTGAAAGATTATCTGTAGTACCTTTTATTGTTGAGTTTACAAATTGTTTGTCAGGAGTTTCAAATGTAGCTCTTGCAAGTATAGAGTCTTTTTGTGCTATAATTCCCATTCTTGTAACACCTTTAATTACACCTGTATTTGTCATAGCATCAGAAATCAATTTAAGATGTCTTTTATCAATATCAAGTCCCTGGGTGTTTAAAACTTCCTGAATTTCATCGATAATTAATTGTCTTGAAGCTTCAATTCCAAATACTTTTGCAACCTCATGAATATCATTTGAGATTAATTTGTTTGGATTAACTTCTTTCATTTTTAAAATCTTTTTAAGAGCTGTTCCAAGAGTCATAATTACATAATCTCTGTCTCTCTTGACAATTAAAACTTGTTTTATTCCTTTTATCCCAGAAATTATGGTTTTCTTTAATTTCTCTTTTAGCTTGTAGATTTCTCTAAATCCTTTTTCCGAAGTATCAATCACAATCGAATTTTTCCTTTCTCTTACTTTGTATCCTAATTTCTTTAATTTTTCAATAATCTTTTTTTCTGTAATATGGGATCTTTTTAATCCTTTTTGATCAATTACAATTTCAATGTTTTTGTCTGAAAAATCAAGATTGATTTCATCAGCAATGTCTTTTATTGTAACTTCTTTGATTTTTTCTGCAAATGTTCTTGCATTTTCTTCTTTATTGTATTCTTGTTTTAGATAAATTTCCATCTTTGGCGAAGAAGGCTTTTTACGTGCATCAAATATTTCAATAAGTCTTGGAAGTCCTTGAGTTACCTGCATTTCACTTACACCTGCAAAATGAAATGTTCTTAAAACCATTTGTGTAGAAGGCTCACCAAAACTTTGAGACGTGATAATTCCTATTGCTTCTCCAGAATCCATTTCTTCATTCATATGAAGTTTTGAAACATCTAAACCATCGTCTCCATAAATAAACTGGATTAAATTATTGTTACTGTCTCTTATAGTTTTATCATATTCTTTTCTTAAATCTTGTAAAGCATTTGCAAGTCTCCTATATAAATAACCTGAACGTGGTGTTCTTAATGCAGTATCCATAAGAGTTGAACGCCCTGTCATTGAACCAAAAAAGAATTCATCAGGTCTTAATCCTTTTATAAAAGGACTTCTAATAAATCCTTTTGCTTCTGGAGATAAATCTCCTCTTTTAAAGAATGAAAGTGTCCTGTCGCTGAATCCAATATCAATTCTCTGACTTTCTAAATCTTGTTGTCCAACACAGCATGCCATTTGTGTAATATTTAATATGCTTCCTCCGCCTCCAGATCTCATCATATGAGTAACAGGGTTTGCTTCTGGAAATTCTTTTTTGACAATTTCACCAATCTTTGTTCTTACTTCATTTAGAACTTTTAAGATTTTAATTTCTCTTGATTCTTCAAGACTCTTCCCTTGAATAGCTTCAAGTTTTCCTTCTCTGTAAGAATTAATAATGTCCTCTGTTTTTTTCTCAGCTTTTTTAATGATTTCCTCACTCATGTCAACTACTTTTTGCTCAACATCAAAATCTTCAAGTGAAATAGTAATTCCTCTGTTTGTAATATGGTCTTTTCCAAGATTAAATGCTTTTTTCACTGTTTCAAAAGCAGTAGTTCTTCCGAATTCTTTATCAATTTCCTTTACCAAATCTCCGTCTTCATCTCCAAATACATGTTGGTCAACAATTCCGTTTTGTATTTCCCCTTTTTTAATTGTAATACTTTTTCCTTTAAAGTTTATTTTTGGAAGGATTTTTGAAAATATCTCTAAACCAGTAACTTTTTTCTTTGAAAATGAATTTTCAACTCCTGCCTGATAAAGAATTTGGTTTGCTTCTTCTCTTGTAAATTCTTCAATTCCAAGAAGATAGCCTCCTGTAATAGCATCTTTGATACACCCTATCCAGTTAGTATTGTTTTTTGGAGAAATTAAATTCTTTTTAACTTCTAAAAGTATTTTTGCTTCTGCTCTTGCTTCTTCTGTTTGAGGACTGTGAATATTCATTTCATCTCCGTCAAAATCAGCATTATAAGGAGCAGCAACTGCAGGATGAAGTCTAAATGTTCTTCCAGGCAGAATCCTTGCATAATGAGCCATTAAACTTCCTCTGTGAAGACTAGGGTGTCTGTTAAATAATAAAATATCACCGTTTTCAAGATGCCTTTCAACTTTGTAGCCTGGCTCAAGTTCAGAAATAATTTCTTCTTTTAATTCAGGAGTTATTTTCTTTCTTTTTCCATCAGGTCTTATAACATAATTAGCACCAGGATATTCAATACCTTTCTTAATCAAAGCTTTTAGCTTTTCTATATTAAGGTCATTTACTGTTTCTGCTACAGTTACTATTTTTGCAATTTCAAAAGGTATTCCTACTTCGTTAATGTTTATACAAGGGTCTGGAGAAATTACTGTTCTTCCAGAATAATTTACTCTTTTACCAGCAAGGTTTTTTCTTATTCTTCCTTCTTTACCTTTTATTCTTTCTGTAATTGTTTTCAAAGGCTGTCCGCTTCTGTGTCTTGCAGGCGGGATTTTTGAAACAGTGTTGTCAAAGAATGTTGTAATATGGAACTGAAGTAAATCCCATAAATCTTCAATAATAACTTCTGGTGCTCCTGCATTTAAATTTTCCCAAAGTCTTTGATTAGCTCTTATTATATCGGAAAGTTTATGGGTTAAATCATCTTCACTTCTTTCACCAGAATCAAGGATAATGCTTGGTCTTACTGTTACAGGAGGAACTAAAAGAGAATTTAGTATTGCCCATTCAGGCCTAAAATTGTCAGGGTTCATTCCTATTTTTTTTATTTCTTCATCAGGGATCATAGAAAGTCTTTCTCTTAATTCTGTTGGGAAAATTCTTTTTTTACCTTTTCTAAATGTAGTTGGCTTTTCAAGTTTGATTCTCTCATAAGTTGCCTTACAATGAGGACATTTTCTTCTGTCTTTTGCTCTTTTAATTCTTTTGGTTGGAGAATATTTTTTTAAGTCTTTTTCATCAAGCATAAGCTTATTACATTCCGGGCAAAAACATCTTAATCCAATTTCTATTATAGGGATATATTTTAAATGGACTACAGGACGTGCTAAGTCAATGCTTCCTGAATGTCCAAGGCATTCTTTTAATCTTCCTCCACAAGTCCTACATCTTACTCCAGGGTCAATAGCCCCAAGCCTCAAATCCATTAATCCGCCGTCGACAGGATATCCATCAATATCATAAAGTTCAGGCGTAACTATTTTGGCAACTGAAAGATTTTTAATTTTTTCAGGGTTTAATAATTGAAAGCCTATTTTTCCTATTTTTTTACTCACAATATTTTTCATTTTTTATTCTTGTTTTTTTTTCAATTTTTTTTAAAATAGATTTTATTCATATTTATTTTTTAATTTAAAGTTTGTGTGTATATGAAGTCCTTGTAGTTCTTCTACAAGAAGTTTGAAAGCATATGAAACCTCAACTGGTTCAACTTCTTCACTTTGGCATATAGGACATACTGTTTTATTTCTAATATTATCTTCTATTGCAATTGAGCCACATTTAGTACAGATAGGTAAAATAACTTTATCAGAATCATATCTTTCTTTTAATAATAATGATGCACCATGGGCAACTAATGCTTGTTGTTCCATTTCTCCAAGTCTTAATGCCCCTCCACGAGAACGTCCTTCAATTGGTTGTCTTGTTAACAATGCAACTTTACCAGAAGCTCTTCCATGCATTTTATTTCCAACCATATATTTAAGCTTTAGATAATATAAGTTTCCTACAAATATTTTAGCATGCATTCTCTTTCCTGTGATTGGATTATACATTGTTTCTTTTCCATCAAATCTAAATCCCATATTTTTTAATTGTTTTTCAAGTTCTTGTTTTGTTTCACCTGAAAAAGAAGTTCCATCAATAACTTCTCCTTTAACACTTCCTACTTTTCCTGCAAGTAATTCTAAAAGATAACCTACTGTCATACGGCTTGGCAGTCCATGAGGATTGAAAATAACATCTGGACGATTTCCTTTTGTAGTAAATGGAATATTTTCTTCATCTGTAATCATTCCTATAACACCTTTTTGTCCGTGAGATGTTGCAAATTTATCACCGGGCTCAGGAATTCTATGGTCACGGGTTTTTACCTGAACAATTTTGTTTCCGTCGCTATCTTCGGTTACAAATACTGATTCAACAGTTCCTTTTTCTTCTTGCTTCATTGTAATACTGGATTCTTTTTTAGTTCTCACAGAAATTTCACGTGCTTCTGACAAGAATTTTGGAGGAGATGTTTTTCCAATTAATACTTCTCCTTCATTTACATCTGCTTCAGGATAAACAACACCATCATCTTCTAAAAATCTATAGCTTATTTCTGTTTTATATCCTGAGCTGTCTTTATCTGGAATTGCAATCTCATCTTTTAACCCACCTGCATAATTCATCTCTACAGCACTATAAGGTCTGAAATAAAAACTTCTTCCAACACCTCTGTCTAAACTTCCTTTATTAAATACCAATGCATCTTCCATATTATATCCTTCATAACCCATTATTGCAACCACGAGATTTTGTCCTGCAGGATATGTGTTTAAAGTGTCATAAATAAAGCTTCTTACAATTGGTTTTTGAGGATATTGTAAAATACTTACATCTGTATCAAGTCTTGATAAATAATTAACACTATAAAGTCCTAGTGCTTGTTTTTGAGTTTTACTTCCTCTATTTAATCTTGAGCTTTGGTCATGGTTTCCATATGGAACCAAACTTGTAATGACTCCTAACAAAGCTGTGGAATCTAATTCTAAATGAGTATGTTCTGGAGTTATTTCTTCTTCATACAAGGCCACTAAAGCACTTTCTTCTTCAGCAGCATCAATATATTCAAGAATTCCTTTTTCAACTAATTCAGCCCATTTCATTTCTCCTTGTTCAAGCTTAATTAAGTGTTCGTTTTTTAATCTTGGAACTCCTTTATCAAGAATTATTAAAGGTCTTAAAACTCTTCCTGGTTCTGTAGATATAGAAATTTCTTTAAATAAAGGATTGTCCATAATATTCATCTGGGTTGGGAACTCTTGATTTCTTCTTTTTTCTTTTATACTTAATATAAAATCCTCAGGATTTTTCACACTTCCAATAAATCTTCCGTTGAAAAACACATCTTTTCCTTCAATACCTTCTAAATCTAACCCTAATTCCTGGAGTTTTTTTAAGAATTTATCTCCATCCAAATCAACTCTTGTTGAAACCTGGCTTAATATAGCAAGGTTTTTTCTTAAACCAATTTCTGTTCCTTCTGGTGTTTCAATAGGACAAAATCTTCCATAATGAGTAGGATGAAGGGTTCTTGCCCAAAAGTTTTCTTGATCACTTGGAAGCATACTCGAAACTCTTTGTAATTGAGAAATCGTTGCCAGATAATTAGTTTTGTCCATGTTTTGAGTAATTCCTGCTCTTTCACCTGTCCAGCTTCCTGTTGCAATTGCAGATTCTACTCTATGAGAAAATAAAGTAGATTTTGCTATAATCCTGATAGAAAAGAATTTTCTTCTTTTTGTAGATTTTTGGATTGAGTATTGAATATCTCTTATTAAAATTCCAAGATTAACTCTGAATAAAGTTGAAAGTAAATCTCCTGAAAGTCTTACTCTTTTATTTGCATAATGATCTTTATCAGTTCTTAGTTGAGAATTTGATTTAGCAAGAAGATATTGCTTAAGAAGCTTACAAAGTGTAATTGCTTTTTTCACCCTGTCCTCTTTTTTAGTTCCAATATGGGGAAGAAGATATGAATCAATTCTCTGTTTGATTCTATCTAAAACTTCTTTTTTAGTTCCTTGTAAGTTTGCTTTTTCAGAAATATACATCATAGCATCTTCTCTTGTTGATAAATCTACAAAATCATAAAGATTAACAATAACAGAGTCTGTCTCTTGTCCAATATATTTTTGTATATCTGATTCTTTTGTTAGTCCAAGAGCCTTTAATATAACAATTGTAGGCATTTCTTTGAACTTGCTAAAACTTGTTTGGAAAATACCTTCTTTGCTTTCAGAAAGAGTAACTGGAATACGATAAGTTCCTTTTAATGAGAAAAGCTTAAGCAAAAGTTCTCCTTTTTTATTTGTCTCAACAAATGGTTGGTTTTCAGCAAGGTCTTCAGCCATAATCATAACTCTTTCATTTCCTTTAATTATAAAATAACCACCAGGGTCTAAAGGATCATGATGACTTTCAATTAATTCTTTTTTTGACATATCATGTGTGTTGCACACCTCACTTCTCACCATTATAGGTATTCTTCCAATTTCAACAACTTCAGAATCTATTTGATCATCTTTTTTAACTGTAATTTCTAAGGTTACAGGAGCAGAATAAGTAAGGTTTCTTAATTTTGCTTCATGAGGTGTAATTAGTGAAGAGCTTCCATCAGCCTCAATAACTATTGGTCTTTTAACTTCAATTTTTCCAAGATTAATTTCAAAATCTTCAATGTTTATGCTTTCATTAATCTCTTTTACAATTTCCTGTATTCTTTTTTTCACAAAATTATTAAAAGAAGTTATATTAGATTCAACTAAAGAATGTTCTTGCAGGTATTTTTTTACAATTAAATGATTATCTTTTTTCATACTACTACCCTATAATATAAATTTATTTTATCTTTTTCTTTTCTTTCTATTTTAATAACATCTCCCACTTTACAGTTTTCCGGAAGTGCAGGGTCTGAAGAATTTATTTTTGGCAACTGAGATTTAGAAATGTTAAGTTTGTTAAGTAATTTATTTAACTCGTCATCATTCATCTTTTTATGTTTGGGTTGTAGAATATGCATTGATAAAACAGGGTTTTGTTTAATTCAGGTAAATTAGTAGAGCACATAATGTACTTTACAACTTCCTAATAATAAAAGAGACAAAATATCGGTTTATAAATTTTTTGTTTATAGG
>CAZKZO010000019.1:0-9538 GCA_964557325.1 Candidatus Woesearchaeota archaeon
AAATCAAATCTCATTACCCCTACACTTGCTGAAATCTTATCAGATAAAGAATGAATATAGGTTATATCTGTATCTAAATCAAAAAATTCTCCTTTTCTAACATGACCAACAAAACTAAGATAAGTATTACCAAAATTTATTCCCATATTTGATTTAAAATGTGGAGAATCTACAAAAGGTAAGCCCCAAAATCTAGATTTATTTTCTAAGTCTGCACCCACACTGTAATTAAGAGTGTTTTCTTCAACTTGTTCTGTTTCAATTGTATCAGAAAGAAGATTATCTGTAGATGTTTGTGCTTCTAAACCTTGCATAGGTAAAAGAGTTCCAACTGCAAAAGGTATTGCAGTTCCCAATATTTTTCCTAAGTTTTTCATTTTAAAAATTTACTCCTATAATTAATCTATTTTCGAATTCAGGAATAGCGTCTTCATCATTCCACAAAACAGGATTAAATCCGACTTTCATATCTCCAAAATTCTTAACTAATTCAAACTCTCCATATCCCCATTGAAGACCATCAGGAGAAGAAATATTCCATTCTCCAAAACCACCCACTCTCATATTCCAGGGTAAAGAGGCTCCAAAAGAATATTGTATCATTGTTTTATTTTTGACCATATTCCCGTTTTTATCTCTCCATAAAGGAAGTATTCCAACTCGTGCAAATCCTCCTTCAGGCATTCCAGGGATAGTAGTGCTTATTCCTGCTCCAACATATGAAAAAGGTTCTCCGACATGATCTACTTCTATTCTTGGACCTATTCTTCCCAAAACAGGTTTATCTAAATATGTCTTTCCAAAATATCCATTTCCATTTTTGTAAAATTCCATGAAAGAAAATCCACTTACATCTCCAGGCAACCCATAAAATCCTTGAACTCTTCCTAGTGCTTCAGAATTTTCTCTTGGTTGAACATATTCTACAACTCCTGAATTAAATTGTGCCTCTGCATTTCCTGCTGTAACACCTAAACCAGCCAAACCAATCGTTCCTGCAGTTACAATTTCCTTAAGTGTTGGTAATTTCATTTTATTTTTTATTTGTTTTTATTTTTAAGTATTGTTGTGGTTTAGTTTGCTAAAGGCAACAAATCTTTAAGAGGTTCTAAAAAATCTTTTAAATCTATCCTATCTATCATGTTTTGTTCATAATCATTAAAATTACACCCTCTATAACAAGGTCTTGGACTTCTATCATCTGATTCTGAGAGGTTTTCAGCTAGATTTAATTGATTCATTCCTCTTAGAATCCTGTAACCTTCTCCTTTTTTCATGTAATCAAGACAATCCATCTTATTTACCTCTTTGGTTATGTGTTGAATGTGCAATTTTAAAGGAATTTGCATCTTTCCAAAATCTTGATTCAATCCCGCCATTTAATTCAGGCACTTCATCTGTAAAATTTCCTTCTACTTCTACAAGATAAGGTTCTTTTTCTGAACTTCTAAAAGCATGATAATCAATATAAGCACTTTTAAATTGAATTCCTATATTTATTGATTCTTGAACTAATCCTTTTTTCCATACCTTCTTAGTCTTTTCTTTTACAGTTAATGCATCAGCAGAACCTTTTGAAATTCTAAGAAAAGTATCTGGATGATAAAAAGCATTTGAACTTTTATTTATTTTCCCTTCAAATATGTTTCTTTTTTTAGGCATTTTTATCTCCTTTTTTCATGTAATCAAGACAATCCATCTTATTTACCTCCAATAGCTTTATCAAAAAGAGTTGCAAAAGACTGGGCAAAAAATCCAGAATTTATCCAGACAGCTGTTTCATCTTTATTTGCATCAAGAGAAAGATAAAACAAAATCTCTTGTCTATCAATTATAAAGAATTTTGCTCTTATATCTACTTTTTTTGATTTTATTCCAAGAGATTTTGAAACTTTATTGATTACATCAGTGTCTCCTGAAAGAGCAAGTTTAACTCTGATATTGTTTTTTTTAAGAGTATTTATTGTCTGTTTAAAAAGTTTTAACTTGGATTTAATATCTTCTGCATGAGTACATATAATAACTTCTTTTTCTGCATTTTGAAGAATTTCTCTTAAATAATTTGAAATATTTGATTTTCCTTTGATAGCAGCACTTAAATCTTCTCTTTTTACAGGACTTATTCCTTCCTTGTAAATCTCTTCAAGCTTATTGAATTCTTCTGTTCCTTTAACCTTGGAAAGAGTAACTATTTTGTCTTCAGCATTTTTTCTTGCATTATTTTTAAGTTTTTCAAGAATAATATGTGGTTTAACACCAAGATACTTGACTGGTTTTCCAAGCTTGACAATTGCAAATCCTTTTTTCTCCAAACTTTCTAAAACATCATAAGTTCTGCTTCTTGGGACTCTTGAAATTTCTGCAATTTGTCCTGCAGAAGCTACGCCTTTTCCAAGCAAAGCTAACCAAACTTTTGTTTCATAAAGATTCAAGTCAAAGTAATCTTTAACCTTATTTATAAGTTCTTGTTTTACTAACATTTTTTTATTTACCTCTTGAAGATTTTAATTTTTCAAAAAGCCCTGAAACAAATCCAGCAGTATATGCTAAAGGTTTTCCAAAAATACAATAAGCACCATAAGCTTTTTTAGCTTCAAGCTTTTGAACAGGGTCTTGCATTTCACCAATATTTTGAATATGGTCGTATTCTAAGTTGTCTCTAAGAGCAATTCCTCTTTTATGTGATTTTGACAAAATACCTTCTGTAGATTCAAATTCATCAAGTTTAATTCTTAACATTGCTGTCATTGTAAAAAACAATATATTCTTTGATTTATAAATCTTTCTATTTGTTGCTTTTTTCAAGTGACAACATAATGAAAAAGTTTATAAATCTCTAAAACCCTTCTTTTTTATGACAACAATAGTAGGAATTGATGCAAAAAAAGACAAGAGCATTATTTTAGCATCTGATTTAACAGGAACAAGAACAAACTGGACTCCTAGAGGAGATGTAGCATACAGGAGACAGACAAAAGTAGATTATAATAAAATACATTCTAATGATGATTTAGCTATTGCTACATCAGGTATTATTGATGAATCTTATTTTAAATTTTTAGAAGAACTTTTAAATGGCACAATTGATTTCAAGAATCATACTGAGACAGGAGTGTTTCCTCAAATGGCTCAAATAAACTTAGAAAGATGGGAAGGGAGGAGACCTACTGATGATTTAACAGGAAGTTTGATTGCATTAAAAGACGAAAATCCAAAGCTATATACTTGCTGGCCTTTAGGAAAAGTTGAAAGACGAGATTTTACATCTATTGGCTCTGGTTCAGATTATGCTTTAGAATTTTTAGTCCAATATCATGAAGATTTGGTTAGAGGGGTTAGCTTAAACCAAGGAATAGATTTAGCTGTTAAAGGTCTTGAAGAAGCTTCAAAAGATATTTATACAGGAGGATTAGATTTAACTGTTGTTCAAAAGGATAATATCCAAAGATTTGGTCCTGAAATAAAAGATGCATTAAATAATGCTCAAAAAAGAGTTCTTAAAAAAATCAAAGATTCTTTTTATAAAACCAAATAACTAAGCAATATTCCTGCTAAAATTCCTGTAGTTATAAATGGCATCGCAGGATAGAATTTCTTTTTCTCTGATATAAAAAATAAATATGAAAGCCCTAATACTGCTCCTAATATTACAAATAAAGCATGATAAAATCCAAATCCTTCCAACATAACTCCTGCAGTTATTATGGGAAAGACAATATCTCCTCCACCAAGAATTGCAACATTAATCTTAATTTTTTTCTTTTTAAGTTCTTTTTTGCTTAATTCCTTTTTCCATATTTTGACTTTTTTCCTTGTAGATTTAGTCATATAAGGAACAAAAAAACCTGAAAATATCTTTAATTTATCTATCTGAAATTTAGCCATTTTCTGCATTATTCCTGAATGCCAAACAGCCCACATATCATAAACAGATATTAAAACTAATAAAGCAATTACTGGAATTGGCTTTAATAATTCGTGAGAAGCACTTTTCCATATTAACAAAGGAACAAAAACAGCAGCAATTCCAGGATAAACTAAAAGTTCTGTAATATTATGGACTAGAAAATTTCTATAAAATACTTTAAAGAAAGCTAAAATTGCAGAAGCAATTAAAACAGCAGTTAACTTGTATGAAAAATCAGGCAAAAACGAAATCAAAGCTATTGTTAATGCAATTATAATTACTGCAAAAAACCATAATTTCAACACTATTTCAGCTTTAATCTTAGAGAGTAATAATAAAAGCAAAATAGCAATAATAAAAGCTACAATAATTTGTGAAAAAATCAATCCAGATTCTAAACCTGTTTCAGGTGTAGGTGTTTCAAGTCCTAAAGGCAACCCTACATTTTCAGACATATAATAATTAACTACATACAATCCTATAAATTGTGTTACTAAAAACATTAAAAGAATTACTATTGTTATTTTTAGATTGTGTTTCATTATACAAGAGAATCTAATTTATGTTTAATAGAGTAAAGGATTAAAATTCCTATAATTGTTGAAATTGTAAAACTTAATGCTAAATTATTTGGAAATAAATAAAGATCCATCAAACCCCATATACCTCTCCAAAAAGAGATTACTGCAAAACCTATAAGAATTGCATAAAAAACATTTCTCCATCTTTTTTTATTTTTCATATTTAAAATAAGTAAAATTTATTTTTAAAATTATCTTAATCTAACTGTCTCAAGAATTCTTGGCACACTTGTTTCAACTCTATTTAACTTATATAATGCTGAGGCTAAATCTAAGGATTTTGAAACTTCTCCATGATTTATCATTATTTTTTTTGGCCTTGGTTTCATATTATTAAAGAAACTCATAATCTCACTTCTTCCTGCATGAGCACTTAAACCATCAATAGTATTAACTTCAAAATTAATTTCAACTTCTTCTTCCCTTCCATCTACAATCATTGTTGTTTTCTTTAAACCTTCCTGAACTTGTCTTCCTAAAGAACCAACTCCTTGATAACAGACAAATACTAATGAATTTTTTTCATTATCTGCAAACTCCTTGAAATATTCTACACTTGCACCTCCAACAAGCATACCTGAAGTAGCTAAAACAATGCAAGGACCTCCTTCAACAACTTTTTTTCTTTCATGAGGAGAACCTACTCTTTGAAATATTTCTGAAACAAATGGATTTTTATCTTGAAAAACCTGTGAACGTACTGTGCTGCTTAAATAATCAGGATAAGCAGTATGAATAGCATTAATATCCCAAATCATGCCATCTATATAAATAGGAACTTTTTTCAATTTTCCTTTTTTAATAGCATCGTCAATAATCAACATTGTTTCTTGAGCTCTTCCTAAACCTAATTCAGGAACTAAAACTTTTCCTCCTCTTTCAATAGTTTTGTTTATTATTTCAATTAATTTATCTTCTGATTCTGTTCTTGGTGGCAAAACATCTCTTTTAGAACCATAAGTAGATTCAGTTAAAACAGATTCTACCCTTGGAAAGTTTGTAACAGCGGGGTCTAATAAACGTGTTCTTGCATATTTATAGTCAGCAGTATAAAGGAAATTATGCAAACCATTTCCAATATTAAAATGAACCATTGCACTTCCTAATGCGTGTCCTGAATTATACATTGTTATTCTTACATCAGGAGAAATATCAGTCACTTCATTAAAATTCAAGCAAATAGCGTGTTTTACCATTTCTTTTATATCTTTTGAACTAAATAAAGGTGCAGATGCTTGTTTATAAGCCACCCCTATAAAATCAAGAGAAAGCAAAGCTGCTAAATCCATTGTAGGATGTGTCATATATACAGGACCTTTATAACCCATTTTATATAAATAAGGTAATAAACCTGTATGGTCTAAATGTGCGTGACTTAAAATTATTGCATCAAGTTCCCTGATATCAAATTCAGGAACATCAAAATAAGGAAATTTATCTTTTCCAGATGAAGCAACATCAATCCCGCAATCCAAAAGTATTTTTGAATTAGGTGTCTGTAAAAGTAAACAACTTCTTCCTACTTGTCTTCCTCCTCCAAGATAAGTTAATCTAACCCATTCTTCAACTTTTTCAGGATTCCATTCTTTATAGATTTTTTCTCCTATTTTATTTAGAAATTTTCTTCTATAATTATTATTTGCATATAAAACTTCTCTGATATTTTCAGTTATTTTACTTTTTATAGCAGGAGATCTTTGTACTTGAGGTGTCCAAAGAGTTTCTTTTTTAATTTCATCTAAAATACTTCCTCCTTTTCCAATAACCAATCCTGGCTTTTTAGCTTCAACAATAACAATGCTTCTGTGATAATCAAAAATTATATTTGTTATTTCTGCTTCAGAAGGAACAATCTGTTTTACCTTTTTCTCTGTTTCTTCTTTATCAGGTAAAGACTTATTATCCATTCTAAGCTCAATTCTTTTTTTTAACTCATCAACTATTTCTTTTATTCTTGACTCTCCTTCTTTAAAAAAACGTTCATTATCTGTATAAAGAACAATATTAGCTCCTTCAAAATTAGCTTCAGTTATATTACTTCTTAACTTATTAGTTATATGTTTTAAGATATTCATTTTAATCTTTCAAAAAATATTAGACAAAATTTATTCTTTTCTTATTTTTGATTCTCCCAAGAATTTATTGCCTAACTTTATATTCTGGAACAATTTCCTGCTCAACCACTTTTTTAATTCCATTCTTTGTTATTGTGAAAACATCAATTCCATGCCCACTTCCAATATCTCTTTGAGTTGAAGATTTTAAAGCTTCAACAGCAAGTTCTACACCTTCTTTAATTGTCATATCTTTTTTATACTGCCTTTCTAAAAGTCCAAGAACATAAGGCATTCCACTTCCAAAATTTGCATCATAATCATCTATCTTATAAGTTCCTCCCGCAGGTTCTATTGTATACAATTCAGCTGTTCCATCTTCATTAAATCCTGCAACAAGAGTTCCTACAATATTTGGAATCATAGAAGGCTGTCTTATATTAGAATAAGATATAGTGCCAATTAAACTTGCAGCTTGTTTAACTGTTGGACGTGATTTTGCCCTTAATTCTTTTAATCTTAATTCTGCAGCAGAAACCTTTCCAAGCCTTTGAGCATCAGCAGCACCTCCTGTCCATGAAGAAACAAGATAATCATTTATTTGGACAACTTTAGGTGTATTTTTCTTCATAACTATATTTCCTGCTGTAACTTGCCTGTCTGCAGCCATTACAATGCCATCTTTACAAACAATTCCAAGTATAGTAGTTCCTGTCTTTAATATTGATTTTTTTAATTCTTCATCCATTTTATTATTAAAATTATCCTCACTCTAATAACCCAGAACAAACCTTATACAAAATACACATTTTTTTATTTTATAAATGTTTCTATATTTTTGGCTTTTTATAGGTTTATGACATATTTCACTTGCTTTTTCATTGTTTTCAATTAGATAAAACTCTCAGCAATTTTTTTGGAAACACCATGTTCTTTTTCAAACCTAATCACATTTTCAACAAAGCTTTCTATTTTTTGTTCATGACTCACTATTATTAATTGATTAACATCTAATTGATATAAAACATCTCTTATTTTATCTAATTGTTGTTCGCTAAATCCATCAGTGGGTTCATCAAGAATAACCAAATCACGGGTTTTTATTTTACTTAGCAAAGAATTTACAACCTGATTTAAAGCAAGCCTATATGCCAAAGCTACAGCTGTTCTCTCTCCCCCTGAAAGATAATCATAATCAAACTCATAATCTTGTTGTTCAATTATTGGAGTAAAGTTTTGGTCTAGTCGCACTTCAAAATTATCTGAAACAAGCATAGAAAACCATCTTGCAAATAATTCAGAAAATTCTGTTTTAAGTTTAATCATTACATTTCTTTCAATAAGAGAAACCAAGGGAGAAAAAGTCTTTGATATCCATGTTTCAACCTGAACAATATAATTTAATTTTTCTTTTATTTTTTCATGTTTTTTTATTTTTTCTTGTAATTCATCAATGTGCTTAGAAAAAACTTCTATTTCCTTTTTAAGTTCAGCTATTTTTATTTCAGCTATTTTTTCTTCTTTAAGAGCATTGTCAAGCTGTTTCTGTTTTTCTTCATAAATGTTTTCATATTTTTTTAATGAAAATATTTCAGAATTAAGTTTTTCAATCTGAGATCTTAAAAGCTCTATGTCTTTTGAAACAGAAAAATTTTCTTTTTTGGTTTCTTCAATTCTTTCTTTCTTTTCTTCCATATCTTTCAATTGAACTTCAAGTATTTTAAGTTCTTGAAGCTCTTTTTGCTTTGAATTTAGTTGATTTTCAATTTCATGAGATTTTTTTGAATGTTCTTCAAGCTTTAAATTAAGCTCTTTAATTTTATTTATATTTTCAGAAATTTGAGAATCTAGTTTATTAAAGACATTGCTCTTGTAAACTGAATCAACATCCTGCAAGCAAGTAGGACAATGGTCTATTTTTTTTAGGTTTTCCTTTAAAGAATCATTTTCATCTATTTTTAATTTGAGAGAATTAATTTCAGAAGAAAAATTTATTTTCATTTCCTCACAATCTTTCTTTTTATCTTTTAAATAAGGAATTTCTTTTTCAATCTCATTTATTTTTTTTTCATCAAAACCAAACTTTTCCATTTCTTCAAGCTGGATATTTATTTTCTTAATTATTTTTTCATTAGATAAAAAATTATCTTCCTTATTCCTTACCATTATTTTTGTTTTGTCAATTTCTTGTTGAAGCTTATTTTTTTCCTCTATCTTAGAAGAAATAGATTCTTTTTCATCCTGTATTTTTTTCCTGTTTTCTTTTTTTAAAAATAATTCTTTTTCTACAGAAGCAAGATTATGATGTTTTGCTTCAATCTCTTCTTTTTTTGATTCAAACTCTTCTTTGTCATATTCAAAACTTTCAATAAGGGCTTCATTAATTCTTTTTTCTTCCCTTAATTTAGAAGCAAGAACAGAAGCATTTTCAGAAATTTTCTTATATTTATCTATTCCAAAAACATGTCTTAAAGTATTTACTCTTGTTTCAGAATCTTGAGTGATTATTTCTTTCATTTCTTCCTGAGGAGTGTAAACTGTGAACTTATAAAGAATATTTTGCTTCCTTGAAAACTCTTTAGGATATTTCAAAAGTCGCAAAACTTTATCTTTTAACTCTGTGACAGAATACTCTTTTTTTTCACCATCAATTGTAATAGCACAGTAATCCTGAGAAATAGTTTTCCCTCTTTTAAGAGTTCTTTCAATTATAACTTCTTTTCCATCTGCTTCAAATTCCAGTTTTGTTCTGCCTGTTTTTTCTCCGTTTCTAAGTAGAGAATTACCTCTCTGGCCTGGCTGTAAACCAAACAAGGAAAACTCAATTCCAAGCAAAACAGATGTTTTTCCAGAGCCAATATCACCAGAAAGGAGAATTGAACCTTTTGGAAATTCTATTTCTTCATGCTTATAGCTTCTTATATTATCAAGAGTTATTTTATTTATTTTCATATTTTCTGGAATATGAAGGTTAGAAAATTTCCTGTTTTCTTTAT
>CAZKZO010000020.1:0-9421 GCA_964557325.1 Candidatus Woesearchaeota archaeon
CCCTTCACCTAACGCTTCGGATTTTCTGCGAAAATCCTCGTGCCGTTGCACTCTCCTCACTTCGTTCGTCGGCGGATTTAACAGGGCTTAAGGGAAGTTTTTTGCGTAGCAAAAAATTTGGGAGAGCGAAGTGCAACGAGCGAACCCTTTAAGCCCGATGTTCCCAGCGTCGATAAATCGACCAAATTTAAAATTTCATTTTTTGCCCAACTCCCATTTCACTCTTGTTATAGTTTTATTTAGTCAAGAGCAAAATGCTCGCCCAAGAACGGAGAAAAAAGCCTGCGTCCTACAGACAGATAGCTAAAAACTTTGTTTTCAGAGAAAAACTTCTTTTACCCGACCAACGAGAAACCAACAAAATGCTTCGCACTTTGCATAACAAAGGGTAAAAGGTTTCACTTCGTTACACCCAAATTTTTCATTTACTTTGAGGGGTTCTTAGTCCTTCGGACAATTTGTCGGCTTCGCCGAGAATTATTTTAGATTTATTTTTTATCTTTTTCTAATAAAAGATACCTTACATCTCTGATGGATTTTTCATGTGCCTTTGGAACAATTTTTAGACAAAACCTCCAGATAAAATAAAAGTTGCAACAAAATAAAACCAAATAAGGAATCCATCCAACCAAGTTAACCACCACTTCCATGAAATTTAAAACAATTGAAAAAGAGAAAAATGAGAATCCTGTCAAAAAGGCAACGAACCAAAATGTTTGATTATATTCATATTTCTTAAATTCAAGAAAAGTCTCTCCAGTTCCATTATCTTCTTCTTTCCATTTTTTAAGTTCTTTATTTAAATCCAGATTATTTCCTTTCTTAAATGTCCCCTTGGAGATTAAGAATGTAATTAAAATTATAATTAGAGATAAAATTATCTGTATATATGCTTCACTCATCTTAAATAACCTCTCTTCCTCATTCCAATCCATGCCTTTTTATTCATTTAATTTCTTTTTCCTCTTTTGAATAATTTTAATTGCTTCGTTGAGGTTGCTCTCATTAAATTTATTGTCAAGCTCCCCCTCTACCCTGGATTTTGTAACTAAATCAAACATCATTTTTATCTTATCTTCAGAATCTCTAAAATACCAATTTATTTCTTTTTGTGTTAATCCCCTTTTCTTAAATTTCTCTGTTTCTTCTTTTTTGATTTTTTTCCATTCTTCTTCTCTTTCTTTTTCGTAGCTTTCTTTTCTTAATTCATTCCAACACCCTAAACAATAAATTTTCTCTTTTTCTATTGCCAAATCCTTTAACCTTATTATTTGTTTTTTACAAAAATCACATTTTACCTTATTTTTGAGAAGTTTTCCTTCTAATATTTTGCCCTTTTCTTTTTCTTCTTGTACTTTTCTTTTGATTCTTTCTTTTTCAGCATCATAAAAAAGATTATCTAAATTTTCTATATCAATATCTTCAATTTCCTCTTCTTTCAGCTCGAAATCCCAAGATTCTTTCTCAGTTTTATCGAAGAATTTTTTCTTGTCCTTTCCTTCTTGAATTTCCCAAGAGGAAATTTCTAGGAACTTTGGGGGTAATAACTTAGAATAGTTAACTTCTTTATTTTTTGGAGGAATGTACTTTGTCAATTTAGAATATTCTCTTAATTTTTCCAAAAGTTTAGGATACTTTTTCTTTAAATTATTTTCATACTTGATTTTATCTTTATTGAGACTTTCCCAAGATTTATACTCTTGAATTTGGTCAGTTTTCTTTAAAATTTCCTTATATCTTTTCCATTCTTTCTCATCCTTCCTTAATTTTTCTTCCTTTTCTGGATAATTCTTAAAATAAATTTCTTGATAAATAAGATAACCCAACATTAATTTATCTTCAAAATGAATATCCTTACTTTCTTTTTTAATTTCTTCTGCAAGTTTATTTAAATTTTCAGAATTCTGGGGGGCTTTCTTTTTAGTTTTTCGAATAGATTTTTCTTCTTTAATCTTAAACAAATCTTTGAAACCCATAAATTTCATAAGAAAAGTATTCTTTTAACCCTTTCTGATTTAATTCTTCTTTTTTCAAAACAACCAAAATAAAGAACCCCTCATTTTCTTTTTAGAAAAAAGAAACAAAAAAGGCGGTGGCTCCCAAAAAAATACAAATCCGAAAGTCTTAAAAAGTTGGCATATGTATGTTAATTATGGAAATGGTAAAAATTCCTAAAGATGAATACGAAAAGTTAAAAATGCAAGCAAATATAGATGTAGAATTATTGCAACAATTAGTTAGAAGTATAAAAGACATTAAACAAGGCAGAGTTATTAGGACAAGATAAACTCTAAGATTCTTCATCTTGTGAATTTTCTTCTTTGACTAATCTTTCTATTTCTTCTCTGAAAAATTCAAGGAAAAGTCTAATTGTATTGATTTTTTTCTGTTGGTCTTTTTTATCGCTTATTGCAACTATGTAAACTGCCTGCAAATCTTCGTAAACCAAATAATAAATTCTATAATTTTCAAATCGCGTTTCTCTAAACCACTTTGTTCCTAAAGGATTTCCATATTCCGGATTGAATATTAATTTGTCTTCAATTTTATCAACTCGGTCCTGAATGTTTTTGTCATATTTGGCAATTTCTTCCTGAAAACTAACAGAGCGAAATACTTTGTATTTTTTCATAAGAAACATAATAAACCAAACATTAAAAATCTTCTTTTGGAAAAAGAAACAAAAAAGGCGGTGGCTCCCAAAAAAATACAAAACAATTTCTATTATAAAAGAGGACTGCGTCCCGCCGTCCTAAAGTGTCCTCTTTAAGATTAATATGGCTCACGACTTTGATTTTTTGCCTTCGGCATCGTTGCACTAAAAATCAATCCTTCCAAGTATTCAGGAGAGTTGAACAGCGATTAAAGAGTTCCGAAGTCTTGCAGACTTCTCCACCCAAATTAATTTCTCATCCAGCTCGTAAACTCGCGGGAGAAATTAACTTTCCTTAATCTCGATGTTAAATCCAATTTTTAGAAATGCTTAATTTTTTGAAGAATATTTATTTTTTCATGGGTTTATCTCTAGTTTTTTATGAGCTTCTATTATAAATTCTTCTACATTTTTGCTATTTTTCCATACTGGATCCAAAATTTTTTTTAATGAAGGTATCCATGAATAGCCTCTACTTCGATTATCTTTATGCCAGTTGAGTTTTCTAAATTTTTTATTTTGAATTAATATGTATTCCGGAAGAACTTCAGCAACATGCCAACAAGACCATTTTTTGCCTTCGATATCAAAAATTTCATCAATGTCTTTTATTTTTTTTCTATAAATCTTCTTCCACAATTCCCAATAAACTAAGTGCAATATTTCTTCAGCTAAAACAACAGAGGCAAATTCAAATTTATTCAGTTTGCTTTTTGGATATTCAAATATCACAGTTATTTCATTTTTTCCAAAATAAGCCCCTGTAACTTTTTTAGTTGGATAACAAATATATTCTTGCTGTATGTATTTTTTGTCAAAACAATTTTTAATTTCTTTAAAAAATACATCATTTACTTTTGATGTCCAAAATTCTCTGAATTTTTTTATAAAATCTCTGATTTCTTCTTTTTCCATAGTAGAAATTTTTATTTCTTGGGCTATCTCCTTTTTTAATTGAAGATTTAATTTTTTAGATTTCAACATTTTTTTAATTATATTTTTTGAAAAACCCATGTAAATACAGGGATTATCATTTCTTTCCTTTAAATTTCCTTTTGGAAAGGAGTTTCTTAAATCCCAAACAAATTCAGCTAATTTTTCTTTAGAGTGTAATCTAAAATTTACTTTATTTGCCATCTTTATTTTAATAATATATTTTATTTTAAATACTTAATGAAAATTTTCCACCCTCAAGGTTATTTCTATTTTCTCTTAGACTACAATCCAAAACTTTCAAGCAAAAATAATTTTGTCACAAAATTAGTTTCTGATTTACACGAAACGACTATTGGTTTTGCTGGTTTCAAAAGCAAGAAGTATCTTAAGCAGTATCTTTACTTTCAGCTTTTTGATGATGAAGAATATGACAATCTTCTAAAATATAATTTTGATAAAAAGAAAATGCTCAAAATCATTGAAGATACTTTATCAAAGTGTCATAAAGAAATTCCAGCAAAACCTACAAGAACTTTTCTCTTCCCAAGTTTTAATTCTTTTGTAAAAAATAAAATGGGTGGCGTTGGTGGTTTTTCACCATGGAAAGATACAATCTTACTTGACATAAACCCAACTGTTAAAAATTGGGAAACTGCTCTCAAAAATACTATAGCTCATGAATACAATCATTCTGTGGTTTACAATTTTCATAAGTGGGAAACGCTTTTAGACAGTATTATCTTTGAGGGATTTGCAGAACATTTTAGAGAGCAAGTCGTTGGCGGGAAAAAAGCCCCATGGGCAAAAGCAGTTTCCCAAAAAGAATGTAAAAAACATTTTTCCAAATTAAAAGAAAAACTCAATTCTAAAAACCACCAACTTTACAGAGAAGTATTTTTTGGAAGCGAAAAGTATCCTCTTTGGCTCGGCTATTCGCTTGGCTACCAAATTGTGAAATCGTTTCTTAGTAAAAATAAAGGAGAGTCCTGGATTGATATGGTCAAAATCAAACCTAAAGAGATTTTAAAACAATCTAGTTTTTAGCCCTCATAAATTGATAGGGGGCGCGCTCCTGCGTCATACTATCGGTCGCTGTCGCTCCCTCGTTCGCCTTGCAGACACTTATTTATAGAAATAGAAAATATTTACTTCTTTGGAGCTTCATATTGTATTATTGTAACTAAGCCATTAGCTCCTTCAGACATTTCATCCCATAATTTTTCATTTACTCTTTTCTGAGCTTCGACAACATCATTGCTTAGTTCCCCTACTCTGTCAGGTTTCACTCCGATATCATATACTTTGTGTTGATATCTCCCAGCAGTTTGAAAGGTCTCAACTTTAATTCCATATTTCATTCTAAATTATGATTATTAACTTACCTATATAAATATTCTGGTAGTTTTTTATATAGAAATATTTTTGCTATTAAATGTTCTATTTTTAGTGTGTTGATTGCAAGAAATTTGAAGTCCTAAAAAATATAATAGGGCAATTTCTAAAAAAGAAAATTAACCTAAAAATCCACCAAAAGTATCTTGTAAAGGACTTGCAGGATATCTTGCTTCATTTCCATTACAAACAGCAAATTTTAACTCAGAATAAGTAATTTTATCACTTTCTGAACAAAAACCAAATAAACAAACTTCTTCTTCCATTCTATATAATATTAAATCAATTTGTTGTCCAGAATTAAGATTGGTTTTTATGAAATCTATAGTATTTTTTTCATTATCAGCATCCCACGAATAAACATATTCTAAAGCAGTGTTTATATCTTGAAAACTCTTTTTTTCAATAGTAGATACTTTTGTTCTAGGCTCTTTTACATTTAATTTTTTGATATCATTATTAAAATCTTCTTGACATTGGATATTTTTAATTATGGATGATTTGCCAAAAAAAGAGAAATTCTCTAAGCTAAAATTTCCTGAAACCTGAATAGGATTAAGCTTACTGAAATTTGCTTCTTCGTATGTTTGAGTAATTGAATTTACAACTTTATCTTGATTAAGAAAAGCCATGAATAATAAAAGAACAATTAAGATCGCAATTATTGCCTTTGTTCCATGATTTAACCCGCGAAAAGCATATTTTATATTAATGGTTAAATGCCAGGCTTTTCTTAAAATAAAAAATAGTAAAACTAATTGTAACAACGAACCAAGTTTTATGAAGATTAAAACAATTTGGTTTATTTTATCAAGATTGGAATAGATAATTAGAAAAACTAAAATCAAACCAATAAGTTTAAGCGAATCGTGAAAAAATACATTTTTGTTTAATCTGCTGCGAGGATGTTCTTTATCCGTAAACCATTCAGTAAAATCGCCCCACTTTCTTTTAGCAAATTGCTTTATTTTTTCAGAAATTTTGTTTTCTTTCATCCTGATATTGTTAATATGGGATTATTTAAAAAGTCACGCTATTTGTGGGAAAAGATGAATTAAAACCCACAAAATTATGGCAAACCACCCAAACATAACCCAAGTATCTCTTTTGTCTAAATTTGTGATTGTGTGATAAATCATAAGGACAAAACTATAATAAAAATATGCATAATAGATTCCGTTAATAACCAAATAAAATAAATCATAACCTGCACTAAAACCATTTAGTGTTGGAATAAGAACACTAAACCACTCTTGAACTCCGCCAATAAAAAGATAGCTCAAAGAAAATGTTTGATAATAAACATAGTTTAAAACAATCCCTATTAAGAAAATAAGTAAAAATTGCCTTAAGTAAGGTCTTACATCTCTTTGAATTCTCGGATAGATATATCTTCTAAAGAAATTCTTTGAATTAAAACTTCTAGAGGGATGATATGAAGAATGTTTTTTTCTTTCCGGAACATACATCTCATAATCTCCCCTATAAGATTTATTTTTGCTCTCTTTATGTTTGGATATAGATTTTTTTATTAATGGCTCAAAGAAATTTTTATTTTTAGTCCTTTAACAATTGTGGGCTTCTGGAAGTCGATGGTCTCCGCAAAAAGTCTGCCCACACCTTTTACAACTCCAAGGCAATTCATTTATAGTTTCCCCACAATAATCACATCGTGCCATTATAAAAAGAAATGGTGAAACTGATATAAAAATCTTCTTAAATTAAATCAGAAAAATTCCTTAATCTCAATGCAAATTACAATATGCTTTAAAAAGTTTTATAGAAGGATTTTTAAATCAATTATACTCTGATTTTACATGGTAGATGTTGTTAAAGAAATAGAAAAAAATGTAGAAAAAGGCGAAAAAGCTCTAAAAAATGCAGTTGAAAAGATAGAGGATAAAATAGAAAAAAAAGATTCTGAAAAAAAGACTTCAAAAAATAAATCTGAAAAAACTACTAAGAAAGATACTAAGAAAGACTTCAAAAAAGAAGCTGAAAAAGAATCTTTGAAAACAGAATCTACTTCAAGCAAAGATAAGAAAAAAGAACTTTTAGAAAAAGTCGCCAAATTAAAGAAAAAAGTTTCTGAAAAAGCTGTGAGTACAGAAGAGCTTAAAGAACAAGTTAAAGTTAAGAAAAAAAAAGGAATGCTTGTTCCTTTAGAAGAATATGTAAAAGCAGGAATTTACCTTGGAACCCGTGTGGTTACACCTGACATGAAACCATTTATTTACAGAAGAAGAGCAGATGGTTTAGCTATCTTTAATACTGATTTAATTGATGAAAAATTAAAAGAAGGTGCTGAATATCTTTCAAAATTTGATTCTGAAAATATTATTTTAGTTTGTAAAAGACAAGCAGGATGGAAATCTGCGGAAAAATTTTCTGAACTTACAGGAATAAGAGTATTTACTAAAAAATATCCTGCAGGAATACTTACAAATACAAAATTACCTGACTTTTTTGAAAATCAGTTGACAATAATCACAGACCATTGGCTTGACAAAAATGCATTAAAAGATACTTTGATTGTTAATAAAAATGTATTAATGATTTGCGATACAAATAATTTTTCAAAAGGTGCAGACCAAATAATCCTTGGAAATAACAAAAGCCAGAAAAGCCTTGGCTTAATTTTTCATGTTTTAGCAAGAGAATACTGCAAAGCAAAAAAACCCGAAGTTTTAGATAAAATTCCTGAACTTGAATGGTGGACTGGTGAAAAAGAAGAAAAACAGGAAAAAAAGAAAGCAATAACTGCTAAGGTAGGTGCTAAATACGGTGTTTAATATGGATAAGAAGGAAATTATTTATAAAGAAATTTCAGGCGAATATGAAATACCTAAAAGTATTGAAGAGAGGAATCTTCAAACAAGAACTAAAGTAGAAAGAATATTTGAAGATTTACCAAGTTTTGAAGGTATAAAAAAATACTGTGGAAAATACAAGAGTGATTTTCCGATTCGTTCTGGCGGAAAGGATAAATTAAAAAAAATGAGATTAAGAAAATTCAAAAAAGCTTAAATTCTTTAAAATGGCTAAAAAGAAAAGCAAAATAAAAAAAGCAAAACAAACAGGAAATATTCTTTTAAATACAATTATTTTTATTGCATTGACAGGAACTGCTTTTTCAATAAGTTATATTTTTGGAATATTTTTTTTCTTTGGTTTTTTAGTTACAATTTACAATAAAGATATAAGAAAAAAACCTTGGAAAACAATTTTAATTTTTATTGGTGGTTTAATTACTAGATTTGCACTTGGAAAACTCATTACTACTATTCCAAATGCAAGCATAACTCTTGATTTTTTGATTGCATTTATAATGCTAATTTTTATTTTCTTATTTGGATGGAAAGCCAAGAGAATTTAAGAAAAAGTTTCAAACCTTAAACCAAAGCCAACTCTTCTCAGGCTTAGAACCATAACTGGTTTTGATTAAAATATATTTTCCCTTGAGCTTTTCTCCTTTGAGTTTTATTTCTATTTTCTTTTTTTCTTTTTCAATTAATTCATAAGTTCCTTTATCCCAAATTTCAACTTTTCCTGCCCCATAATTTCCTTCAGGAATAATTCCTTCAAAATTTGCATAATTTATAGGATGATCTTCAACAGAAATTGCTAAACGTTTTACACCTTTTTTTCTTAATGCTGAAGGAGATTTAGGAACAGCCCAACTCTTCAAAACACCTTTCATTTCCAAACGCAAATCCCAATGCAAATGAGATGCATCATGTTTATGGATGACGAAAATTGGTTTTTTTGTTTTTGATTTATTTTTTTTAAATGGCATAAATAATCCAACCACTTTCTATTTTTAATTTTAACCCTCGGCTTTGTAAAATAAGTGGATCTTGTAAAAAAAGTTTATGAAAAAAATTTATTTCTTTTTCTTCTTAATAATTAATTTTCCTTTCTTTACTTCTCCATCTAATTCTTGTCCAGATTTCCAACCAAGAAGTTTTAGAAGTTTTTGAGGAATTACAACCCAAGATTTCTCATATTCAGTATCACCTACTTTTCTGCTCACCTGACTTTGTAATTTCATATATCTTTTAGATACCTATTCTTTATAAATATTTCTATTTTATGGAGTATATTTTTAGATACCGAAAAGTATATAAAGGTTAGATACCTAATTATAGTATGAAACAAGAAATGGATATAAGGAAAATGAACAGAGAAGAACGAGGAAAGTTAATCTTTCAGCGAGGAAGAATAGGAAAGAAAGATAACTTTTGGGTAGTTGGCTCTCAAACATCTTTCAAAGTCTATAAAGTTAAATTAGACAAGGAAAATCCTGTTTGCTCTTGTCCTGATTGTGAATTGAGAAAAAAAGAAATGTAAGCACATTTACGCAGTAGAACTCTATATTAAAAAACAGATTGATGAAGAAGGAAAGATAACAACTACAAAAGGAATGAGAGTAACCTATAA
>CAZKZO010000021.1:0-6730 GCA_964557325.1 Candidatus Woesearchaeota archaeon
TTAATTTTAGTTTAATTTCCATGAAAAATATTGTGGTTTTTTATTTTTAAATATTAATAAGAATTATTCATGTTTGATTTCTTCAGTTTCTTGTTCTTCTTCAGGATTAACTAACTTCATTATTTCACCTTCTTTTGCAATTTCCTCTTCTTCTTTTGCTTCTTTTTCTCTTATTTTCTCATCACTAACTTTTTTTTCTTTAGCTCTTTTAAGAGCTCTTTCTTTTTTTTCAGGAAAGGGTTTTTTAACTGAAATAGGAAGAACACCTGATTCAAATTCAATCTCAGCAATTTTTAAGGCATCAAATCTTATTTTCTCCAAATCTTCTTTACCCATCTTAATTAACAAAGGAGCATTCATTGCTATCTGTAAAGCACGCGCTCCAAGAATTCTAGCTGCTTCATATTTACTGAATTTTTCTATTTGATGAGCCATTTTATTTTAAATAAGATCCTATATTTTTGAAAATCTTTTTTCTTATTTCTTCTGACATGTCTAATGCTTTTTCTAGTTCTTCAATTGTGAATTCTTTTACATTTCCTTTTTGAAGTGAATTAATGCTTCCTTCAATTGTAGCTCCTATAGTGATTCTTGCTTCACTTACATCTTCTTCTTCAAGTGTAGGGTCTACTAAAAGGCTTTTCCCTATTTTATGAATAGTTATAGGTAACATATTTTCTTTCATTAAAGGAATGTTTTCTTTTGTAAGTTCCCCATATACAATTTGTTCTTTTTTATCATCATATTTTGGTATTTTTGCTTTTCTTAAAGCTGCGATTGCACCAATACCTGCTGCATCAAGCAGATTGCCGTCGTCATTTATAGAATAAATGTCTATGAAAACAGTCCATACTTTTTCACCTTTTTTAATGCATAATTCCTTTAAATCAATAAAACCACTTTCTCTGATAAATCTGTCTGTAAGTCTTCCAATTTCAATTGCAGGAAATCGCGGCGGTCCTGGCTCATATCTCTCAGAACTTAAAGGCAATAATTCTGCAGTTACCATTAAATTTCCTTTATCTGGTGAATCTGGATATGGTTCTCCAATACCCATTTTTATACCAACTATTACTTCTGTTTTTCCAAGTTTAACTCTTACAGAGCCTTCTGATTGGTTTGAAACTCCTTCTTCTATTGTAATTTCTCTGAATTCATCAAGTGCTCTTTTATCAAATCTTTTTCCTTCTTGCAAGTATTTTTTTATTCTTTCGCCTGTTACTTTACTTGTTTCCATTTTATTTTTTTCCTTCTTTATTTTTTAATTCTTTATCTAAGGATTCTTTTAAGGCTTTTTTCTGAACTTCATAAATTTTTTCACATGCTTTTTTTGCAAGTTTAAACGTTTCCTTTAATTGTTCTTTTGAAATTTTTCCATCTAGCTGAATATGTGTAACATCACCACTTTTTGTCATTGTAATTGGAATGTCTGTTGCACCTTCTCCTTCTTCCCAATCTTCTTCATTTTTGTCAACATCAACAACTAATTGCTTGTCTAATTTTCCTATTGAAACACTTGAAACCATTTCTTTCATTGGAATTCCTGCATGAGCTAAAGCCAAAGCAGCTGCATTTATTCCTGCACATCTTGTTGAAGCATTTGCTTGCAAAATATTTATATGCACGTCAATAACCATATTAGGATATTTTTTAATTAATAATACAGGTTCTAAAGCCCATTCAGTTACTTTACTTATTTCTGTGCTTCTTCTGCTTGGACCTGGTCTTATCCTGTCTGAAACAGAGAAACTAATCATATTATAATTACATCTTAAAGTTCCTTTTTCAGGGTCTTGTTTATGTTGAGGATGCATTTTTTTAGGTCCGTAAACAGCAGCTATGGCAACTGTTTCTCCAAATGAAAATTTAGCACTTCCGTTTGCATTTGGAATTATACCTACTTCTGCTTTCATTTCACGAATTCCATCATTTTTCCTTCCATCTTCTCTTTTAAATTCTTTTTTAGGCATTCTTTTTTTCCTCCTTAATAAATTTTTGAACTTCTTCAGTCAAACCACTTATATAAGATTTTTCAGCAACAAAATTTATAATTTTTTTTACAAAGAGTTCATCTTCTATTTTATCTCCTTTTATCCAGATTAAGCCATTTTGTCCGACTGTAATATTACAATTTCCTTCTTTTTTTATCATATTAATCATACTTCCTTCTCTTCCAATTATTCTCGGAACTTTGTTTGAATTTATATGAATTATTATTCCTTCATCTATTTTTCCTAAACTTCTTGATTTAATTGTTAAATCAACACCTCTTCCTGCAACTCCTGAGATTTTAGCTACAACCATGTCTCCAATATCCATAACTTCTGTTAAAGTTCCTTTTGCGACAAACCTTGGAACTTCTGATAATGATAAGAAAGCGTTTTCAGGCGCATCAATATCAATTAACCATCCATTAAATGTAACGTTTTCAACTTTTCCTATAATCACATTTCCTTTTCTTGGTTGATATACTCCTGATAATGCAATTACTTTAATCAAATTTTTGCTTTCTTCAGCTAATCCATATTTAATCGAAACAATTTCATCTTCTCTTTTTTCTGCACCTTCTCCTGGAAGGTATTGATCTCCTTTTATAATTACTTCTCCAGGTATTACAATTTTTCTTTCCATTATTCTTTTATTTCTTCTGTTACAGCACTTCCGTGCGTGATTGAATTTAATTTATCATAAAAATCCATAATTATTCCCGAAGGAACTTTTACTATGATTTTTAAATCACCATTTTCTAGCCATTCTTCTTTTTCTTTATACTGGTTTACAACACCGTAAGCTTTTCCTGTATGAATTGCAGGAATTGTTATTTTTATTTTTTTCGTTGATATTTTCAAGGGAAGAATAGGTCTTAATGCTTCCAAAATATCTGTTATTTGATTATCGATACCTGTGTTTTTAAGATTAATGTTTGCTTGTTCAAGTGATGATTTAATTCTTTCAGGCGTGTGTGGTTTGTCTGATTGAGGATCAATAGCATTTCTTGATAAAAAATCAACAACTTGTTTTATTTTTTGCTCTTTTTTTTCATCCCTATGTTCTTGAGTTAAAAGAACTTCTCCGTTTTGAACTATTTTTTCAGCTATTTCATTTATACTAGTTGTGCCAAATGCTTTTTTTAAGTCATCATCAGATGGCTTTAATCCTTTTTTAGAATCAGTAAATACTTCGTCAAGTTCTAAAAAATCAGCAACAGAAGCTTTTCCTTTTTTAAAATCAAGTGCTTTTTCTAAGTCAACCATGATTTCAAAGTTTTTATCTCCTTGTTTTATTCTCGCTGTAGTCTGTGTCATTTTACAAATTCTTTTAATTTATTTTCTTCAAGTCGTTTAGACTTTCCATCTTTATTAATATAAACAAGTTCAAATCTATCAATGTTAAAATTTTTTCCTTGGATTTCTTTGAAAATATCTAATGTTAATTTTACTCCTTTTTTTATTGTTATATCTTTATTGTACTTTTCTCTTATTTTCTCTTTGATTTTTTCATCATTTTCTCCTACTGCATTAGCATAATATGAGAAATAATTTCCTGTTATGTCGCTTATGAAAAGTTCTGGTTTTCCTTCTCTGATTCCTGCTAGCATCATTGAAACACCAAAAGGTCTTGCCCCTCCATATTGAGTAAACTGTTGTTTAGTGTTTGAAACTTCTTTTATTACTAATTCTGGTTCTATTGGAGAATCATATGTTATTCTGTGTTGTTGAGCTATAACCTGGGAACGTTCTATTAAAACCCTTGCATCAGAAGTAATTCCTGCAGTACTTGCAATTATGTGAAAATCTATTTCATGGATTCTGTTTGCTGAGTCCTGAACTATCAACTTATCTGTCACTCTTTTATCTGCAATTATAAAAACACCATCTGAACAAACCATTCCAATACTTGATACTCCAAGTCTAACTGTTTTTTCTGCATATTCTACCTGTAATAAATGACCTTCTGGTGAGAACATTGTCGCAGTTCTGTCATAACCCATTGCTTGGTGTTGCATGTCTATCGGCATATCCATTTTATATATTTTTTAAAGAGAATTTTTAATTTTGTTCGTTTCTCTTATCTCTCCCACACATTTTAAATAATTCATTCATTTAAAAGGTTTTCGGGTAATTAAGAGTGTGTGTTTCCTCATGACATATGTCGTAGGCTGAAATAAATATGTTAGTTGTTTTTTATTCAGATTTTCAGACCTTTCAATGTTCCACTGACTTTAGTAATTTTTATTTCATTAGGCCAAACAGCAAAGCTAGCTCTAACATGATTTAGACTTTCTCTTGTTATAGAAATAATTATAGAATTTTTATATGATTTAATGAATTTCAAACCTATTTTTGCCATACCAAGCACACCAACAAAATCAAGAATAGAATCTTCAATATTTTTTTTAAGGTTTTTACCCTTAATTAAAAGATATCTCTTTTTCTCTCTCATTGTAGGTTTTAATGGTTTCATATAAAGATTATGTTTTTTTAGTTTATAGATTTTTTTGATAATATTTTTTTGATAAATCTCTATTAAATTGATAATTTAACCTACAATCTTATAACTTTTCTTAATCTTTTATGTCCTAATTTCTCCTTTTTTAATACTGGTAAAATTTTTTATTACAAAATAAAAATAGTTTTTTAAGATAATCATGATCCAAAAAAGATTATTTGCAGTCCTGAAGCAAAATCTTTCACTCCTGTATTTTATATTTAATTTATTTTAACTCAAATAGTTTTTTAAACCAGTTTTTCGTTTTATATTTAATAAAATGAAATTAAATTCAGGAAAAGGATTGGTTTTATCTAATCTTTTTCAAAAAAATTGATGGAAGTATGTACAGTAGGTGGATTTGAAGAAGTTGGTAAAAATATGACAGCTGTAAAAATAGGTGAAGATGTCATTATTTTTGATGCTGGTTTTTATTTACCTCCAATTATAGAATTCCAAGAAGAAGAAGGAAACAAGGCAAAACATTCAGAAAAGACTTTGAGGAGAATAAAGGCTCTTCCAGATGATAAAAAACTTGATACATTAGGATGGAGAGATAAGGTAAGAGCAATTATCATTGGACATGCGCATTTAGATCATATTGGGGCAATTCCTTATATTGCACACAGATATCCTAATGCAGAAATAATTGCCACTCCTTTTACAATGGCTGTTTTAAATTCTATTTTAGAAGATGAAAAAATAAATATCCCTAATAAAAAAAGAATTATAAAAGAAGATTCAACATATTATCTCAAAGGAAAATCAGGAAAATATAAAACAGAGTTTATCCACACAACACATTCAACTCTGCAATGCGTTTTAGTTGCATTGCATTCTAAAGAAGGAACTTTTTTTTATGCATTAGATTTTAAATTTGATAATTATCCTGTAATAGGTGCTTCTCCAAGATATAGGAAATTGAAAAGGCTTGGAAAAAAAGGAATAAAGGTTTTAGTTTTAGATTCTTTATATTCGGGAGTAGATAGAAGAACTGCAAGTGAAAGAATTGCAAGAAATTTATTGGAAGATGCAATGGCTTCTGTAAGAAATGACAATTCTGTTTTAATAGTTTCAACTTTTTCTTCACACATAGCAAGATTGAAAAGTATTGTGGATTTTGGAAAAAAGACAAGAAGAAAAATAATTTTTCTTGGAAGAAGTTTAAATAAATATGTTGAAGCTGCAAAAAAAGTAAATCAATGTCCTTTTAAAAAAGATATAATTCTTGTAAAATACAGAAGACAGGTTGATGCAATACTTAAAAAAGTAAATAAAAACAGAGGAAAATATCTTATTGTATGCACAGGACATCAAGGAGAACCAGGCTCTGTTCTTGAGAGGATTTCTAAAGATCAGACACCTTTAAGCTTAAAGCAGGGAGATAATATTATTTTTTCTTCAAGTGTAATCCCTGATCCTACTAATATAAATGCAAGACAAATAATGGATAAAAGACTTAGAAGCAAAGGGGTAAGATTACATACAGATATTCATGTTTCAGGGCATGCTGGAAGAGAAGACCTGAGAGATTTAATAAATATGTTAAAACCAGAACATATTATTCCTGCACACGGAAGTTTTCAACAAGAAACACCACTGATTGAATTAGCTTCAGAAATGGGTTATAAATTTGGAGAAAATTCTCATCTTTCTTCAAACGGGAAAGTTTTGAAGTTTTAAGAATAAAATTTTAATATCTACTAACTGAATTTTGTTTAAATTATTTTTAAAGAATTCCTTTTGTATCTGAAGGAAAAATTATTTGTTTGTAAGTTTAAGCATAGTTTATTTTTGTTATAATTAATTTTATTTGAGATTTTGTTTGATTATTTTATGTAAAACACTATATTTTTAAGTCTTACAATCTTTTTTTGTTTATGGTGAATCAAGATATTCTTGAAGGTTTAAAACAAGCTTTAAACAAAGGTGATACTCTTCAAAAAGCTATGATGAGTTTTTATAATGCAGGGTATGATAAAGTAGAAGTAGAAGAATCTGCCCAAGCACTGAATCAACCTCAACAACCCGTACAACAAACTCCATTTCAACAACCACAACAACAATCTGCTCAATCAACACAACAAACCCAACAACCTATTTCTCAACCACAAACACAGCAATTAGGACAAGCTCAAATCTCACAACAAGAAAATCAAAATTTACAGCAAGCACAACAACAATATACTCAATCAACACAACAAACCCAACAACCTATTTCTCAACCACAAACACAGCAATT
>CAZKZO010000021.1:6830-8587 GCA_964557325.1 Candidatus Woesearchaeota archaeon
AGAACAAGCTCAAAACCAGGTTAAGCAAAGAGTTTCAGCATACGGGCAAAAATCAGGTTTGTTAGGAACAATAGTGGTTGTTGTTTTGGTTTTTGTTTTGTTTCTTTTACTTGCATTACTTATTTCTCTTATTTTATTCAAAGATTTAATACTTGGACTTTTTGAAAGTTTTTTAGGATTTTTACTTTAGTTAGTTAATCACAATCAATTTTATATAGGTAACATTATTTTATTTTTATAACTTTTATTCATATTTAAAATGGTAAAATTCGCTCATATAGCTGATGTGCATTTAGGAGGATGGAAACAACAACCTCTGCAGGATTTAAATTCAAAATCCTTTAAAATAGCTGTAAAAACATGTATTCAGGAAAAAGTTGACTTTATTTTAATTGCAGGTGATTTATTTGATTCTGCTTTCCCTCCTATAGATATTCTTAAGGAAACTTTTGCAGAATTTAAAAAAATAAAAGAAGCAGGAATACCTTGTTTCATAATTGCAGGAAGTCATGATTATAGTGTTTCTGGAAAAACATTTTTAGATGTTTTGGAAAAAGCAGGATTTTGCAAAAATGTTGAAGATTTTGAAGAAAAAAACGAAAAAATAATTTTAAATCCTACAATTTATAAAGGGGTTGCTATTTACGGATATCCTGGCAAAACTTCTGGATTAGAAATTAATGAATTAAGGAAAATTTCTTTTAATGAATCTCCAGGTATGTTTAAGATTTTTATGCTTCACACAACCATAGACAAGGTAAAAGGTAATCTTCCTATTGATGCTTTAGAAACAGACAATGTTCCTGAAGCTGATTATTATGCTTTAGGGCATATTCATATGGATTTTCAATATGAAAATTTTGTATATCCAGGTCCTATTTTCCCAAACAATTTTAAAGAACTTGAAGATTTGGAACACGGAAGATTTTATATTGTAAATACTTCTTCTGAATCAAAAGAAAATTCTCTGAAAAGAATTGACTTGAAAATAAAAGACGTGGTTTGTATAGAGGTTAATGTAAAAAACACCTACAAGGCAACTGATGAAATAATTTCTGAAATAAATAAAAAGACTATTGAAGATAAAATTGTTCTTTTACGTGTTAAAGGCATTATTGAAAGTGGAAAGCATTCTGATATAAAATTCTCTCAGATAGAGGATTTTGCAGAAAAAAAAGGAGCTTATTTTTTACTTAGAAACACACATGAACTTAAAACTAAAGATGCTGAAATTGAAATAGAAATAAATGAAACTGAAAATATTGAAGAAGAAACATTGAAAGATTATTCAAAACAAAATCCTTCTAAACTAAATGAATTTATTCCATCATTGATAAGCGCACTTTCAGCAGAAAAACAAGAAGGCGAAACTACAGAGAGTTTCAAAAAAAGGATTTTTGAAGAGTCTCAAAAAATACTTAAATTTTAGGAAGATAAAATGTTCCCCTTAAAAATACAAAAAGAAATAGAAGAAAAAAACCGAAAAAAATATATTAGAACCTCTTTAATACTTTGGGTATCAAAACCATACAACTTGAAGAAATTTATGGTGTAAAAGCTTATGATGTAAAAAAGATTAGAGGATTTAATAGCGAATCCAAAAGATAGATTTAATAAAAAATCAGATTTAAATTTAAAATGTAAATATGAAAATAAATAAAACAGGAAATTTTCTAACCCCCATATTCCAGAAAATATGAAAATAAAGAAAACAGGAAATTTTCTAACCTTCATATTCCAGAAAATATGAAAATAAA
>CAZKZO010000022.1:0-5507 GCA_964557325.1 Candidatus Woesearchaeota archaeon
CTTTCATTCATCCAGATTTTAGATGAACTTGTGAAAAGTTCATAAGCCTCGCCACTTACAGTTGTACTAGAACTTGAATCAGTTCCCATAAAGGACTGAAGATTTGTTTGGATGTTTCCTGCCTGAACAGCGTCCAAAGCTGAAACTCCAGAACCAGTACCATAGACAACAGCTACATCTGCAGTTCCTCCAACCACGAATGGACTTGGATAATTTGCAGCAGTAGCAACTCCTGCAGTCATACCTAGAGTTAAAGCACTCATAGCTAATGCAGAAATTTGCCTAAATTTAAATTTCATATTATTTCTCTATTCAACCTCCTTTCAACTCTATTCAAGAGTTGTCTAGGACAACCTCACCTCCTGATAACCATAGGGTAAGACTATCAGGTTTGTGAATATAATCCCCTATTAGACGACTTGTTTGGTCGGTGTCGTCAGTAACAATTGTAAAAATCTGATTTTCTTTAAAAAGCTTACTATGCACTAACAAGGTTTGTCTTCTAAAACCCTTGATTTTTAAGGTTTTATTTATAAAGGTTATGCTGTCACTAATGTATTAATACACTATCTAATTTTAAACAAACCAAAACATTTATTAACATCTATGGCTTCAAGAGTAATATATTATATATTAAAACATATAACATAAATATGTGTGTTTAACATATATGTTTGGAAAAACACACTATATTTTTCCTCGGGAAAAACAAACAATGAAAAATGATAATAACTCCAAATTAAATTTACTCTGTAAAGGGCAAAAGCATTTCCCTTACAATGCCTCGCAAAGCGTATGCGTAATCGCTATGCAACGACTAAAAGGAGTGGAATCGCCTTATCAATTACTCAGTGCAGGGGCAAAGCGTATGCAACGAGCAGAGTGAGTGGAATCGCATGGCAAAAACAAAAACAAGAGAAATAACAATAATTGAATCTAAAGGAGCACTTTCTTTATTGAAAAAATCAAAGCCAAAAAAAGAAGATTATGATTTTGAAGGACTTTCTGCATTAAGAAAACTCTTAAATAATGAAAAAGCAAGAATGCTTCACACTATAAAAACACAAAATCCTGGCTCTATTTATGAATTAGCCAAGCTTTTGGACAGAAATTTCAAGTCTGTAAGTGAAGATATAAAACTTTTAGAAAGATTTGGACTTATTGAATTAATTGAAGAAAAAACAAAAAACAGAAAAAGACACAAACCAGAAATAATTATAGATACTTTAACTCTGCATCTTAAAGTATAATTTATTCACTTTTATACACTTTAAAGAAAATATCTATTTTATCTCCTGATTGAGCATAGTTTTGCAAAGCACTTTTTGAAATTTGACTTTTAACTCCTTCTTCAATATAAATTATTTTATTTTTATTTTCACTTATTTTAAATTCATATCCTACAATATATCCTTTTTCATCAACAATCCAGCTTGCATTCAGTATTTCTTTTGCAGTGGAATTCAAAACATCACAACTATTTATATCATATTTTTCAGTTTCTGGATTATAACACTTATCATTTTGCAAACATCTGAATATTGTTTCTTTAAAATCAATATATTCATAAGAAATATTGCAATCAGTAGTAAAAGAAGTTATTGCTCTAATAAAACTTTCTGCTTCTCTGCTTTCCATTTCCTTATCTTGCCCGCCAAACGAAATTCCTAAGAAAAACAAAATAATCACAGATACAATTATTATAATTAATACAAAACCTACCATTTCTTCCTGAGCTTTTTTATTTATTTTAAGCATTGTAAGTAATCAACATTCTTGCAAGAGTGCATTTTCTTTCAATATACAACCCTTCAAGTTTTTCATTTAATGGTTTTTCCTTTTTACAAAGAGATATAAAGTTAGATACAGAAGTTCCTTTATTGCTTTCTATAATAATTATTTCTTCATCTTCAGGATAAACCTTTTGTATTTTTATACCTTCAACACCCCAAAAATTACTTGAAAAAAACTTATAATCCTCTATATTTTCTTTCAAAGCCAAAACTTTATCTTCATCTACACATTCAGGAATACTCTCACTAAAAGAATATCCACAACTAAACTCTGGAGAATCAGCAATTCTTGTAACAATTGCACGCGCATTTTCTTCTTGCAATTCTTGAGCACTTTGTTTAACTCCTGAAAGACTTATACTTAAGAAAAACAACCCTACTAAAACAAAAAACAAAGTTACAGCTATTAAAACAAAAGCCATTTGTTGGATTTTTAACTGAGCTTTTTTATTTATTTTGAATTTCATATTTACCATAGTTTACATATTGCTTTTTTATTTTGATAATCTACATCAATAGATGTATCTTTAACAAAACTTAAATCAGCAGAAGTTTTCAAAGCTTCTGCATTTGCTGCAAGTGTTGAAACCATAACCTCATCAGAAGGACATCCTTTATCCTGTATTAACCAAGATTTGCCTTGATAAATATCACATAACTCAGAAACTCTTTTCATAAGTCTTTTAACCTGACACTCATATGTTTCTTTATCTGAAAAAATAGCTCCATACATTAAAGCTTCTCCTTCATAATACATTACTTCTCCATCTTTTTCTACTTTTTTCTTCTCTGTATTTACTTTAATATCGCATTCTTCACCATTATTAAAACAAACCCTAATATCATTAATAGAACATGCAGTGTTTAAATTATTTTGATTAATTTGATTTATTTCATCATTAATTTTAGAAGGAGAACTAATAAAACAATATTTATCCTCCACACTTGTTAAATAAACCAAATCACTTACTTTAAAAGGAAGGTAAAAAGGTTTTGAAAACAAATAAAATTCTTCACCCTGCACTTCAGTATCTGAAAAAATATACCTGTTTTCTATATTTGTTTCAAATTCTACTGGATTCCATTTATTAAAGCTTTTTTGAGCTATTAATAATTCTTGTTCTCCAAATTCTCCTTTTAATCCACAAGTATTTCTAATCCTTGTTTCAATACCTAATTCTAAATAAGTTGATTTACCAGATTCAAAACCAGTTTCAAAAGAATTTGCAAGTATTTCAATCTCTTTGCCTTTTTCTGCACTTGTAACTTCATCTTCTGTGTCTATAATCTTGTAAGAAAACCAAAATGCAAAACCAAGTATTGCAATGCCTACAATTATTGCAAAAAGCCATCCAAAAGATATTTGTAACTGTGCTTTATTATTCATTTTAGCTAATTGTTACTAAAGATTCACTTATTTCTTTTGATAAAGTAATAGTTATTCCTTCTTTATTTTCAAAGCACACAGGATTTTTAAATTCATAAGTGTCTGGATTTATTTTTCCAATTCTAAAGGTCTTATATTCTGATAAGTCTTTTGAAGCAAGAATTAAGTTATCTTCAAATGATATATAGTTTAATTCACTATACATTTCTTTATAAGCACCTTGTGCATTTTTACTGTGTTCTATAAAACAAATATAGTAAATATTGCCAGGTAAGTTATAATCAATAGGTTCAGTGCTTCCAGAACTTTTCCATACCCTATTAATGTCATCTTGAAGTTCATTTGCAAAACTTGCATAAGTTATACTGCTTTGCCATCCTAAAAACTTTGTAATAGCATAAAATGCAAAAGCAATAAAAATAATAATAAGCATAATTGAAAAAATCATTCCAAAAGATAATTTCATCTGCCCTTTTTTTAAATTAATCATATTTAATCAAGAAACTTGTAACTTATAAATTTTCACTCTTTATTATATATCTCAAAAGGCCTTGCAATTATATTACACTGGTTTGGAAGTGGCTCATTGCTGTATTTGTCCTGACACTTAATATAAAAGTTTTGTGTTAAATCCCATTGAGTAAAGTGTTCTTTATCATCCAGACTTTTCATTTTAATTCCATCATCAAACAAGTATGTGCAGTCTGCATTACCATAAACACAAGAGCTATTTTCATTAGTAATAATTTTTAGATAATCTTCTTCACGATAAACTCTTACAACTATTGGAGCTTCATTATCACTTTCTACATTGAAAGTAGTTGTTTTGTAATCTGTATTTCCACCTAAGTCAACACATTTCACATGATAAGTATAATCTCCCTCTGTTAAATACAATTTTTGGGTATGTTTGTGTTTGCCTGTTTCAAAGAAGTTTGTATAACTTCCTGAGTTTCCTGTACTACTAAATGAACATATTGCTTCACCTTCTTTGTATCCTGCTGCTGTTTCAGCTTCTAAAACCACTTCAATAACATCTGTTGCGTCTTTTATTGTGCTATTAGGTTTTAAACTTGTAATTACTAAAGGTTGTGTTCCCATTAAAGTATATTTGTAAGATTCTTGGTTTTTATTTCTTTTAGATTCATCTTCTGTTCCTTTTAGTTCTGGTTGGTCTTTACATCTGAAATAGAAGTCATTTTCTACTTTATTTTTTAAACCTGTTAAAGTTGCTGAACATTTGTAAAGATTTTGAGCATTCATCTGCAATACATTTGTAGAGCATTGCATTTGGTTTTCCATATCATCATAATCTTTATCTAATTTACTCCATCTACACTCTGATGGTTCATTAATATAAACTCCTGTTGTAAGTGTTGTTGTATTATAAGCTATAGGCATATTGTTTTGTATGTCTGTTGTAACAATTAAAGGAGGTGTTGTGTCAGGGCCGTCATCAACACAAAAGCTAAATACAAAGTTAGCTACATTTGCATTTCCATTTTTATCTTCACATCTTACATACATACTCATTCTATCTCCATTAATTAAAGTCATGTTTTGAGCTTCTAATGCACTTGGACTTGGCAGTGAAAGTCTTTGAGAGTGGTTATATTTATATGTAGGACTTCTGCTCATATAATCTGTCATTTCATCAAATGAGTTTCTTCTTATTGAATCAATCTTACACTTTCCAGGTTCATCTAATGTTGCTCCAAATTGAAGAGGGAAATAAGGTTCTACACATCCATCTTGTGAATTCTTATTTATTATTTCTACACCTCTGTCTGGAGGTGAAATTGCAGTGTCTGGAATATATTTGTAATCTATTGAAAGAGCATTATTCCATGGCTCAATAAATGGAGGTTTAATATCATTTCTGCTTGTCCACACACAAAGTTCTTCTTCTGTTCCTTTATTTATTAATTCACATCCTGCTCCAAGACTTCTACATTGGTATTCTGTACATCCTAAAACATTGTCATTACACTCTTCACAATAATCTCCACCTGTTGGCGGAAGCCATGGATAACAATTAAATTGAACAACTCTGTATTTTGTTCTGTCATAAGTGACTAATCCTACAATAGCACCAATAGCAATTGCAGCTAATGTTGCCCATCCTCCTGTTAAAACAGTCCATCCAAAGTTTTGTGCAAGAAAAGGAAATATAATTTTATCTACACTATATGCAACTGCAGCCCCCCATCCTACTGCTTCAGAAGCTTCTTCATTTAATCCAACTAATTCTCCAAACTGAACTCCTGCATGATATAATCCATATGCAAATGCTGCTCTGCCTAAAACATTTGTCCATGTAAGTGTAT
>CAZKZO010000022.1:5607-8543 GCA_964557325.1 Candidatus Woesearchaeota archaeon
TCCCATTTCCTGTTCTTGAGCACTTACAACTCCAATTTCACTTCCTATTAAATATGAAATAGAAATCATGCCAACTATCAAAAGAATTATTTGCATTATTGCAATTTTTCCTGTTTTATTTTTTAATACCATTATTCTTCAAGTTCTGAACCTCTTATAACTGTTACAGCATCACCATTTTCCTCACCTTGAACATCAATATAATTCACACTGCTTCCACAATCACCTAAAGAAACACAAAGTTCGTTTCTCTCTGTTACCCATTCAGAATTAGCTTCAATTTTATTTACTGCTGCTTCTTTTTTGTCTTCAACACACCAGCAGTTTTCTTTACACTCCCAATCACTTATTCCAAGAGCACCACCAACTAAATTTTTCTCATATTTTACAAGACAAAAATCATTTGCAAATTCACACCATTTTGTAGCATTTGTGTTTTCTTCATAAAAGTCAAATCCTGGAGCATATTCTGGAACACATGAAGCTTGTTTTTCGCTTTTTGAATCTTCTTCAGGAACTAATTCTCCATTTTTATTTACTACATATTTTTTTCCTTCATCATCTCTAAAGTATGCATTTGTTTCTCCTTCCAGCCATCTACAATCTCTTGCCTCTATATCTTCACAATCTTTTTTATTTTCTTGAAGAACACAATCAACCCAAAGATTTACTTTACATGTAGCAAAACTAAAATCACCTTTATTTGTTTCTATGGTAGTTTCAGCACAATATTGGTTTCTAAATGAATCACATTTTTCAGGAATTACTTCATTATTATAACAGCTTAATCTATAATGTTCTGTTCCTGGCAAGTCATCTTCTCCTTTTACTCTTGAAGAAGTATCACACCATCTTTCTCCATGCTCATATCTTTCTCCTTCATATTCACAAGCTAAATCTTTACAAATATAATCACCATAATTTGGACGTGCAGTGTCTCCTGATTCAAATGATTTGCAAGTGCTTCCTGCTAAATAATTACAGTTACCACATGATTCTGAATTAGCATTTGCTGAATTTGGATTACAGGATTCTGATTTTTCATAAATCATTTTCCAGTATTCTTTATCATTTATTTTTGTGCTGTCATAAATGTTTGCTAAATTTCCACAAGTATCTAAGAAATAAACTTCATCTCTTGTTTCCACACAAGTTGTTTTTTCACTTGGTCCGCAGTTTGTCGCCAAAGATTCTGCTGAACATAAAAATCCTTCATGAAATTCTACATTTGCCTCATCTCCTAATTGTGCTTTTTTATCCTGACAATTAGATTTTGTAGTTAATTCACATGTTCTTTCAAATTCTTTGTCAAATACACAAGCACCTTTTACATCTGCACCAGCACTTGCAATACATGAAATTTCATCATTAATATCTGTTCTATAATTTGTTTCTAATCCATAATCAGCTGAAAGTCTTTTACAAGCTGTTTGTGTGACAAAAGCAGCTTCATCTCCTAAAATACAACACCCTAATTGGCATTGAAGTATTTCTCCTACTTTTTCTTGTTTCCAAACACCTTGGTCTCCTTCACAAACACTTTGAGGAACATTTGGAAGGCAAGTTCCTTCTAAGCTGTCTATGCAAGTTCCTAATTTACAATAAGCTGTAGATTCACAAGAGGTAGGAACACTTCTGTAGTTTTCATCACATGTTGAAGGAGGTGATGATTGACACCATGCTCCATCTATAGTTCTTTCACAACAATAAGTTGTTTCGCCAACACTTAAAACACTTTGGCTAAACAAAACTGCAATTGCAAATATAAATAAGCTAATAGCTAAAATCAAATGTTTCTTTTTCACTTGTATCTCATTACCTCTTTTCATTTTTTATCTATTAAACTTCTTAAATGTATTAGTATGGAAATAAGCAATCCAAATGCTGCTATGAATATTTGTTGTACACTGAAACAGAGAGTATTTACCACACTTAAGGCTAGGTAAATCAGTATTACAAAGTTTATTGTATTTCCCATCCATGTTAGTAGTTCATTATCCATCAAATTATTTTAATTATTCCGTATATTAATATTAATAATGCTATGATTCCTAATACCCATAATACCCAATCTAATATTTTCTTTGTTTCTTTTTTCATTTTTTATCTAAATTTTTATTATATTAATCCAGCAGGGAAAGCCATGCTTCTTGTAGCAAATTGAAATTTCTTTCTTGTGTTTCTATCTGTTAAAATGTAAATTTTTGTTCCATCATCTTGCTTGTGTTTTTCAACTTTTAAATCATGGTAGTAATTCATGTAAGTTGTTGTTTCTGCATCACCATATTCTGCTTCCCATGATATAATGCTATTAGTTATGCTTATAAGTTCATAAAGATTATTGTTCAGGATAATATCAAAGTTATCATAAGTTTCTGTTTCTCCTTTTGTAAGAATTAATCTAAATTGAGGACTTACTTTAATTCTTTTTGGAAGAAGCTCAACACTTGTATCTCCTTCTCTAAGATCTACACTATATCCTTTATCTATGTAAGATGTTTCTAATTCCTTAAAGCAGAAATCTATTGAATCCTGGATTTGAGATTTTATTTCATTTTCAACATGGCTTTTTAATAAAGCTTGTTGGACAACACATGGCAGATAATCTTGATTAGTGTAACATAAATAACTTACAGGATTTCCTTGATACATTATATAATGTTCTGGAACATAATTTCCTCCTTGCAATGAAATAGTTTCAATTGTATTTTCTATATCATTTTTCATGCATGTTTGGATAAATTCAGATGGTGTTTTAGGAGTTTCTGAAATATCACTTCTAATATCTGGAAAAACAACATAAATAACACCTGCAAGTGCAACAATCAAGATTCCAATTATAATAAATATTGTAATTTGTCCTCTTTTATTTTTTCTGTCTCTAAAAAATCCTTCACCTCTATTCATGAATATTTAAGGATAATTAGATTTATAAA
>CAZKZO010000023.1:0-8503 GCA_964557325.1 Candidatus Woesearchaeota archaeon
TTAAAAAAATACAATTCTTTTAACTGTAATGGATAAAAAAGACAGAATCACTAAACAAAAACTTGCTCATTACAAACTATTGAGTACAAAAGCCTTTAAAGAAATAAGGAAAAACATAAATCCTGGCAAAAAAAATCAGGCAAAAGAAATAATTGAAATGGTTAAAAATTATCTTGATGATTCTGAATATTTTGAAAAAAAAGGTAATTTTGTAAATGCATTTGCAGCACTAAACTATGCACATGGATGGATTGATTCAGGAGTTAGATTAGAAATATTTGATGTAAAAGATAATAAATTATTTACAATAAAATAATTATAAACCCAAACCAGTAATAATACCTTCCACGCATTTTTCCAGGCTATTATTTTCTGTATTTACTACAACATCTGGATTTTTAGGTTCATCAAAAGGAGCATCTAATCCTGTAAAACTTTTAATTTTTCCTTCACGTGCCTTAGCATACATTCCTTTTACATCTCTTCTTTCACACTCTTCTAAACTACATTTAACATAAACTAATTTCACATCTCCAATAATATTTTTAACATAATTTCTTAAATCACTTGTAGGTGAAACAAAGCTTGCAATAACAATATTTCCATTTTTATTAAAGAGTTTTGATACCTCGGCCACTCTTCTTAGATTTTCCCTCCTGTCTTCAAGAGTAAAACCCAGTCCTTTGCATAAACCTTGTCTTACATCATCTCCATCAAGCCTTGCTAAATGATATCCTTTCTCATTTAAAGAATTATAAAGTCCTTGGGAAAGTGTTGTTTTTCCTGCACAAGGCAAACCAGTCAACCAAATTGTATAAGCCATAAAAAATTTAAATAAAAATCTTTTTTAAAAATTGTGGAACAAATCTCTAGTTAAAAATAAATCTATAAATTTTCAGAGAATCTTTTTTAATATCTTTTAATCTACTCATTTAATCTCTTTTTATATAAACAAGCAACAATTTTATAAGTAATATTATGCTCAAAAATACATGAAAAAACAAGTCATAGTTTTAAGTCTTGGAGGAAGTTTAATAATTCCAAAAAATATTAATGTAAAATTTCTGAGAAAATTTAAGAAAGTACTTCAAAAACACACAAAAAAATATAAGTTTGTAGTTTCATGCGGAGGAGGAAGTACTGCTCGTGAATATATAAATGGCTTAGCAAAAGAACACCTAAATAAGAAAACAAAAAAATTCCATCAAAGCCTTCTTGGAATTGCTTCAACAAGATTAAATGCAAGATTTATGACTTATTTTTTTGGAAATGACGCAAACAAAGGAATACCTCATGATATGAAAGAAGTTAAAAACATGCTGAAAATTTATGATGTTGTATTTTGTGGAGCATTAAGATATGCAAAAAATGAAACCTCTGATGCTACAGCTGCAAAACTTGCAAATTATTTTGATTCAGAATTCATCAACCTGACAAATGTTAAAGGGCTTTACACTAAAAACCCTAAAAAATACAAAGATGCAAAATTTATCAAAAAAATTACATGGAAAGATTTTAATACAATAGCACAGAAAATCAAATTCAAACCAGGACAACACTTTGTTCTTGACCAAAATGCTGCAAAAATCATAAAAAAATACAAAATACCAACTTATATTTTAGGAAACAAACTTAAAAATCTTGACAAAGTTCTTAAACGGAAAAAATTCACAGGAACTTTGATTAAAGACTAAAGAAAACTTCTTCTCCAGAATAATTATCTTTAAATATTGTAAAATCAAATAAAGTACATGAAAAATCTTGAAAAGAAAACTGCAAAATTAGATTGCGGATATGCAACAATAACACAAAAAGGATGTAGAAGTAAAAGAAAACAAGAAGTAGACACTCTCTTACTAATGATGTGTGATAGTGAAGGTATTTACAGAACTGATGATGACCCTGATACAATATGGAAATTAATGCATGCTGTCTATATTATAGAAGATAAAACACTATCTCCTCATGAAAAATATATTGCAATTCCCTTTAAAGAATTTGAACAAAAAGGGAGAAAAGAAGAAATAGAAATAAAAGAAGGTATGAAGACATATTTTTTTGATTCTAATGCATCTTTTTAATCCTAAAAGAAATTGCTAATTTTTATAAATACTCTCTCTTTAATTAATTAATGAAAGAAGTAATAATTCATGAAAATAATTTTGAATCTGCCAGGAAAAAAATCAGAGAAAAATCCAGACAAAATAAAACCAAAATAATCTTCTCATGTGTTGATGACAAATTAAACAGAAAAATTCTTGAAAAAGAAAAAATTGATGTTCTTTTAATACATCAAAAATCTCGAAAAGATAGAATGAAGCAAAGAGATTCAGGATTTAACCATGTTCTAGCTAAAATTGCTAAAAAACAAAATAATATAATAGGTATTGATTTAGATGAAATTATAAACTCTGAAAAAAAAGAAAAAGCAAAAATTCTTGGCAGGATTATGCAAAACATAAAAATCTGCAGAAAAAACAAATTAAAAATGGAATTCATATCTAAAACAAAAAAAGACAAGTATGATTTAAAATCACTTGGCATTGTACTTGGAATGCCTACCTGGATGACAAAATGGTAAAAGACATAAAAAAAACACTTGAATCTTTAAGTCCACATGAAAGAAAAATTCTTCCGCATTTAGAAGAAGAAAATATAATCGAGATTTGTAAAAAATCAAATCTTGATAAAATATCTGTAATTCGGGCATTAGAATATCTTAAAGAAAAAGAAATTATAAAAATTAAAACTGAAAAAAAGAAAGTGGTTGAACTAGGAGTAAATGGAGCCTTATACAAAAAAAAAGAACTTCCTGAAAGAAGACTTTTAAATCTATTAAATCAAAAAAGAATTTTGACTCTAACAGAAGCCAAAGAACAAAGTAACCTATCTAAAGATGAATTCAAAGTTTCTATAGGGGTATTAAAAAGAAAAGCAATGATAGATGTAAAAAACAAAAAAATAATTTTTAATGCCAAAGACGAGATTGCGAAAAAAATGCCTGAAGAAGTTTTTTTAGAAAACCTTCCTTTAGAATATGGAAAATTATCCCAAGAACAATTATATGCCTTAAAAAATCTTGAAAAAAGAAAAGATATAATACAAATTAATGAAAAAAAGAAAATCTCGATAAAAATTACAGATTTTGGGAAAAAAAATATCAAAGAAGGTGTTAAAAGCACTGATTTAATCGAGCAGATTACTCCTGAAATTATTAAAAAATCTTATTTATGGAAAGGTAAAAAATTCAGGAGATATAATGTTGAACTACCTGTTTCAAAAATACATGGCGGAAAAAGACATTTTGTAAATCAGGCAACAGATTATGCAAGAAGAATCTGGACAGAAATGGGTTTTGAAGAAATGTCTGGAAATCTAATACAAAGCAGTTTTTGGAATTTTGATGCTTTATTTACAGCTCAAGACCATCCTGTAAGAGAAATGCAAGATACTTTCTTTATAGAACATAAACAATCTCTACCAGATAACAAAATTATCAAGGCTGTTAAAGAAAGTCATGAAAAAGGAATTGGAAAAGACAATAAAAAAAGTAAGGGATGGCAATATAAATGGGATGAGGATGAAGCTAAAAAATCAGTTTTGAGAACCCATACAACCTGTTTATCAGCAAAAAAATTATCAGAAATAAATTTAAAAGAACTTCCAAAAAAATTCTTTGCAATTGGAAAATGCTTTCGAAATGAAACAATTGACTGGAGCCACGGATTTGAATTTAATCAAACAGAAGGAATTGTCGTAGATAAAAATGCAAATTTTAGGCACTTGCTTGGATATTTAAAACAATTCTTCAAAAAAATGGGATTTGAAAAATTAAGATTTAGACCAGGATATTTCCCTTATACAGAGCCAAGTGTTGAAATAGATGTATGGCATCCTGAAAAAAAAGTTTGGCTTGAACTTGGCGGAGCAGGTATATTTCGTCCAGAATTAACTGTTCCTCTGCTTGGAGAAAACATACCTGTTCTTGCTTGGGGACCTGGATTTGATAGAACACTTATGAATTATTATGAAATAAAAGATTTAAGAGAACTTTACAAAAACAATTTAAATAAACTAAGAAAAATCAAATTTTGGATTAAATGAAATAAGAGTTAAATAAAATGGATAAAATATATGCAATAACAAAAATAACAAAGGAAAGTGGAATCGCCATATCAATCCTCAGTGCAGGGGCAAAGCGTATGCAACGGAGTGGAATCGCCATATCAATCCTCAGTGCAGGGGCAAAGCGTATGCAACGGAGTGGAATCGCCATATCAATTACTCAGTACAGGGGCGACGCGTATGCAACAACTAAAAGGAGTGGAATCGCATGGCAATAATTAACATAAACAAAAAATTATTTGAAAAAGAAATAGGAAAACTTAGTGATAACATGCAAGAGAAAATTGCAATGTTTGGAACTCCTATTGAAAAAATCACGCCTGAAGAACTTCAAATAGAAGTATTTCCAAACCGTCCTGACCTACTTTCATATCATGGATTTAAAAGAGCTTTTCTTGCTTATTTAGGTAAAAAAACAGGCTTAAAAACTTACAAAATAAATAAGCCTGAAAAAAAATACAAGGTAAACATTGACAGCTCACTAAAAGATGTACGCCCATATACTGCCTGTGCTATTATAAAAGGTTTAAAACTTGATGATGAAAAAATTAAAGAAATTATTGAAGTCCAAGAAAAGCTTCATTTAACAACTGGCAGAAAAAGAAAAAAAGCAGCCATAGGAATTTATCCTCTTGATAAAATATCTCTTCCAATAACCTTCAAAGCTTTAGAACCAGATAAAATAAAATTCATTCCTTTAGAAATGAACAAAAAACTTTCTGGACTAGAAATCCTTCAAAAACACCCTGCAGGAAAAGAATACTCTCATTTACTTGCAGGAAAAATAAAATTCCCTGTATTTATAGATTCAAAAAAGCAGATTTTAAGCATGCCTCCCATCATAAATTCTCAATTAACAGGAAAAATAAATCCTAAAACAAAAGATGTATTTGTTGAATGTTCTGGCTCTGATTTTAAAATACTTGAAAAATGTCTTAATATAATTGTCGCAATTTTAGCAGAAATGGGAGGGAAAATATATCAAATGAAATTAAAAGGGATCAAAGGCAAATCCACAAAAACCATTACACCAGACCTAACACCTGAAGAAATTACAATTAAACGAGAAAATGCAGAAAAACTCCTTGGCATAAAACTTAATGAAAAAGAAATGGGAAAACTTCTTGAGAAAATGGGTTTCAAATATAAAAATGGAAAAGTTAAAATTCCTGCATGGAGAACAGATATTCTACATGAAGTAGATATAATAGAAGATATTGCAATTGCATATGGCTATAATAATTTTGAACCGGAAATTCCAAAGATTTCAACTATTGGAAAAGAATCAGAAAAAGAATCCATTAAAAGGAAAATAGCTGAAATTCTCTCAGGATTAGGTCTAATTGAAATATCTAACTATCATTTAACTAATAAAAACAACCAATTTATAAAGATGGAAATTAAAAAACAAAATTCAAATATGAAATTAAAAGAATCTAAAACAGAATATAATCTTTTAAGAGAAAATCTTAATCATCAAGCAATGAAAATATTCTCAGAAAATGTTGATTCAGAATATCCTCAAAAAATTTTTGAAATAGGAAAAGTATTTTCAAAAGAAAAATCTGATATAAACGAAACAGAAAAATTATGTTGTGCAACTTCTCCAGGAAATTTTACTGAGATTAAACAGATACTAAAATATTTATTCAGAATGGCAGGAATAGAAAAAAATCTTAAAATTATTGAACCTAAAGAAATTGAAAAACATTTTATTGACGGCAGAACAGCTGAAATCATATATAACAATACTTCTATAGGATTTATTGGGGAAATACATCCTAAAATCTTAAAAAACTGGAAACTTAAAATGCCTGTTGCAATTTTTGAAATTGAACTTGAAAAAATAATTGAAGATTTGAGAATCTAAATTACCCAAAATAACCTTTATTCCCCTGCGGAATTTTATCATCACTTTTTTTATCTATTTTTTGTATTAAAGATAAAATATCTTTTTTTATATTTTGCCAAAGATTAAAAGAATTTTTAATAAACTCAGCCTCTTTTTTCTCGGAAAATTCAATATCAAGTTCAATAAATTTTATTTCAACTTTTATAAGTTTCCCATATATTCCAGACAATTGCTTTTTATCAGATTCATTAAGAGTTTTTACCATCAATAAAACAAACATTGGCACATTAACAGGATTTAATAAATTTTCAATAAACCTCATATAATTAGCAAGTTTATCACCTACAATTCTCCTAATCTCTCTAATTAGTATATCTGTTTCATTTTCAGCAATTTTTTCAATAGGAAAATCCCTATTCAAGACATCAAACTCTGGAAGTTTATACTTTTTCTCAATTTCTAAATAATTTTTCTTCAGTAATTGTAATTTGGATTCAACCATAGATTATCTTAAAGAAAACATTTTATAAATCTTTGGCAAACAGTTTTCCAGAGTGTTGGTTTTGTTTAATCCTTAAAAAACCTTTTTTATTTTTTTTGGTTTTTTAGGCCAGAGAACCTTGTTCTCTAGGTTTTTTGAAAAGATTACTCTTTCCAGAGTGTTGGTTTTGTTTAATCTTTTTTGAAAAGATTAAAAGCCTCGAGCGGGAATTGAACCCGCGACCTCTACCTTACCAAGGTAACGCTCTAACCTACTGAGCTATCGAGGCACAACTAAATATAAAATTGATTAAGAAAAATACTATAAAAAGATAATTATTTTTTAGACTTCACCATAAGAAGCGTGACTAAAGCAATAAGAAAAGCAAGTGCAACAAACCCAAACAAAATTGAAAGCACTCCAAAGAAATTTGCAAATAAAACATTGACTGAAAAACTATAAAGCAGGAAAGATACCATAAACAATATCAAGAAAAGTGAAAAATTCCTCTGTGCTTTTATTGTTTCAAGAGAATATTTATTGGTCTTTTTAGATTTCTTAGATTTTGTCTTTTTCCTCTTTTTTGCCATAATATTATATATTAAAGAGATTTATAAATATTACTTTAATTTTCTGATTCTTTATTTGAAAAATCAATTATAAAACCCACAACACCAAGCAAAGCACCTATAATCAATCCATAAAGTGCCCCATCAATCACGCTATTTAAAAAATCTGTAAAATAATTTGTTAAAAAATTTACAGGTTTGGAGGCAATTCCTGAAAGATTATATTCTAAAAAAACACTCCTATCAGAACCAAGAATTGAACCAAAAAGAAAACCAACAACTGATAAAATAGAAGTCATAGGAAAATTATCAATTAATTTCATAAATCAATTAGATTAAAAATATTTATAAGTTTTTGCTACGGAACCCATTTCATTTTAACAATATTTCCTGTAATTTTTTGCATGTTAAAATAAATTTGATTGCTCCACTCAACCAATAAACTAGTAAAAACCATTCTGTCTTCTTCCTTGTACAATTCAAGATGATTATTACTCACAATTAAAAGCATTCCAAAAAGAAAAATCATAAGAAATACAAGAAAAATTCTCATTTTAACTTGTATTTGTCCAGTCCATATTAATTACTTGTGCAGTAACTGTTTTTATATTTTCGAAAATATTTCCCAACCAAACAAAATAAAGCTTTGAAGCTTTAATAAGTCCTTCTGAAGTTGATAAATCCAAATTCTGTCCTTTTATTGTGGCCATAAAACTAAGGTATGTGAAAAGTATAAGTGCAATCAAAATCATAGCAAAAACCTTGTGTCTTAATCTTTTTATCTCTATAAATATCCAAATTCCTACTACAAGAACACTTACAACTAAAAGAGTTATTCCAATTTCCATATATAAGATAATCACAAGAAGTATAAAAATATTTCTACTAAAGTCTTTTAAATCAATATTTCCATTAAAATATAAAGCCCTGTAGTTCAGTGGTCAAGAATACAAGGTTCTGGTAAGCAAGTTTGCAAAGAGTAAAAAGTATCAATGCAAGAAAGCTTGGAAATACCTTGTGACCCAGGTTCAAATCCTGGCAGGGCTATTTTTCAAATTAGAATTTATGTCATCCCAGACAATACCCAAAAATCCCAAAATTTAAATATATCTTATTCTTTTATAAAATATGGCAGAAAAACAAATTGGCAATGTTTCCAGTTATTTTAGTCATGTAGAAGTTGCTGCAATTAAACTTGACAACAAACTAAATGTGGGAGACAAGATCCACATAAAAGGCAATACAACAGATTTTGAAACAAAAGTTAAAAGCATGCAAATAGATGGGAAAGATGTCAAAGAAGCTAAAAAAGGCAACCATATTGGAATAAAAGTTCCAGAAAGAGTTAGACCTAATGATAAAGTATTTTTAGTAAAATAAATTAAAGAACAAATTTAAAAACTAATTTCTATATTTTTTAATATCAGATTATCCAATGTCTTTTGGTTAATAAACACAGTTTGATTTTATCATTCA
>CAZKZO010000024.1:0-6981 GCA_964557325.1 Candidatus Woesearchaeota archaeon
CTCTATGCGGGAACAAGGATTCGAACCTTGGTAAGCACTAAGCTAACTGGTCTTGAGCCAGTCCCGTTTGACCACTCCGGCATTCCCGCTTACAAGCAATAATGAAACTAATCAAATATATAAAAAGTTTTAGAAAAAAGGCAGTACAAGCCAGCGTGAACCTAAAAGACTCAAATAAACTACCAAAAAGGTAATTTAACCGCTGATTGCTTCTGCCTTAAAATACAATGGAAAAGATATTATTTAAGTATTACTAATTGATTAAGTTATTCTTTAGTAGTAACAAATAGAAACATTTATAAATTTCAAAAAAGAAGTTTTTTTATGGTAAATAAAGATTTGGACGAACAGTTTAAAGATGAAACATACAAATTTCTTAAAAGAAAAAATGCTTTTCTTGCTGAAGTATACCAAAAAAACAGAGATTATATTGATTATGATTTTCTTGAAGAAGGTTTATCAGGAACTCATTCCAATGGAAAAATTGTAATTGGTCTTAACAGAAGAGATTCAGACACTACTTATTTTGAACTTTGTGATGACATTCTTATCTCATTTCATGAAATAGGCCATAGATTAGATACTAAATCAGATTTTTTATATGAGTCTGAATTTAGAGCTAGAAAATTTGAATATAGTGTTGGAAAAAAACTTGGTGGACTTTTCAAAACAATTGTTGAAGAAACACCTTTAACAAAAGCTGCAGGAGAAGGAAACCATAATGAATTTGGAAGGTTATTTAATGAAGATCAAAGATACAGGGAAAAAGTAGGAAAACTTAGAAAAAGTCATAATAAGAAATCAACAAAATCTTTATAAATCTTCAAAAACGTGTATTTTTGAGACAGCCATAGTAATCTGGCCACACCTGTTCTCATTCCGAACACAGAAGTTAAGCAGATTACGTTGTTTACAGTACTCTCCTACAAGAGGGGAAATTGCAATGCTGTCTTATTTTCCTTAATTTTATAAATTGTTTTTTATATATCATACTAGAATTAAAATGAAGAAAATCCCTAAAAAGGAAGCAAAAAAACAAATTGAATTTTTCTTTAAAAATCTTAAGGATAAATCTGCAAAAGATGTAAAAAAAATAAAAAAATTAGCAATGAGTCACAATATTTCTTTAAAATCTAAAAGAAAGTTATTCTGTAAAAAATGCCTTATTCCATTTAATGAACCAAAAATAAGAATAAAAAAAGGCATGAAAACAATTAAATGTGAAAATTGTGGTTTTGTGAATAGATGGAAAATAAAATGATTTTATTTTTACTAACAGGGATAATTTTACTTTCTATTATATTAGGGTATGCTTACTCTAAAAAAGATTTAGAAAGAAATGTTTTAGAGAAAAATACAAAAAATATTGACATAAAAAATAATACTATAAATTTTAGTTCGTTAACCTTACAGCAAAAAATTGCTCAAATGACTATTGTGAGGGGAGATGAATTTGATGGAAAATTTAATGATTTAAATATAGGAGGTATCTTTTTAGACAGGCAATCTTCTTTAAAAGATTATAAGGAATTAATTCAAAAATATCAAAATAATTCAAAAATAAAATTAATAGTATCCACAGATTTTGAAGGTGCATGGAGTCCTTTTACAAAAGCAAATATTTCTGAAAAAGAATTTCCTAAATTTTCAGATATTAAAACACCTGAAAAAGCATATGAGGTTGGTTTAAAACAAGGCGTACTTTTGAATAAATTAGGATTTAATATTAATTTTGCTCCTGTAGCAGAATTTGAGGATAAAGCTTATGGGGGAAGGGTTTTTGCAGGAACAAAAAAAGAAATTGAAAATAAATTAAAAAAATACATCCAAGGATTGCAAAAAACCATTCCTGGAACATGTAAACATTATCCTGGCAAGGGGATGATTAAAAACACACATTACCTTCCTGATAAGAGAAATATAACTAAATCTGATTTAGATCTCTTTGAAATTTGTTTTAAATCTAACATAAGTTCTATAATGGTAGGACATCAAAAAGTTTATGGAGAATTAAATTCAAAAAACAAACCGTCAAGTGTTTCTAAAGAAGTGATTGATTCTATTAAAGGAGACTCTATAATTATCTCAGATGAAATTAATATGTGGGGATTGAAAATATATTATTTGTTTAATAAAAGAGTGCTTTACAAAGACCTGATTAACTCAGGAAATAACCTTATTTTGGATTTTAAAATAAATTCTCAAGAAATGGAAAAAATTTTAAAGGATTTGGAAAAAAAAGTGGAAAAAGGAGAAATTTCAGAGGAAAAAATAAACAATTCTGTTAGAAAAATATTGAAACTTAAAGGTTATAATATTAAAAACTAAGATTTCTTGAATTTACTTATCAATTCTATATAATCTTCTTGTCCTATAAACATTGATCTGCAGCAGAATCTTTCCAAACCCAGCTCATCAAGAACTTTTCCTGGCTTTTCACCTTCAGCTACCTTTTTCTTAAATTCTTCCCAAAGATGGCCAATAGGCTTCCCACAACTAAAACAACGGACCGGAATTATAATTTTAATCTCCTAAGATTTTTTCTTATCATTTAATTTAAATTTCTGGGGGTATCCTTTGCTTAAAATAAAGTCAAATTCTTTAAGTAAGCTTAATTCAGAGTAAACTTTATTCTTTTTTAAAGCTTTTGCTATTCCTTTTGCTGTTTTATTAGGATTTTTTCTTATATAATCCAAAACAAGTGAATAATTTTTAGGGGTTTTTCCATTTCCGCAACATAAAAATAATGCAGAGTTTATCTTTTCGTTATGTTTCATATGAGGGATTATTTTATCATGAAAAACTTTCTTATTATAAGATATCAAGCAGCAGCCATCATATCTATCAAATAAGTTTATTTTCCTTAAATATTTTGAATAAATTTTTATTAAATCTTCATTTTTACATGCCCACCTAAAAGATTTATTATAAAGAGAAACATTGCCTTCAGCATCAAATAAACCTGCAAAAAAAGGACAAGGATCCTTGACAATTTCAAAAAAAGACTCTAAATTTGATTGCAGATAATAGAAAAAACTAGCCCAAAAACCCCTTAGTAAAAACAAATATTTAAAAACTAAAAAAATTTTATGAAATAATCAAAAGAGGAAAAATGACAAAAAAATGCATTTATTGTGGAATTGCTGTTTCAGAAGATAGTGTGATTGATTTTTGTGAAAAATGTGGAAAAAGTGTGTGGGGAGAAAAAATGTTTAATGCAATTGTTAAAAATATGGAAGAAGCACGTGAAAAAGGTGATTTAGTGTCTACAAACATGAAAAATATAAATCCTTCGGCAAATACTTCTGAAAAAAATATTATTTAATTCTTTAAATTTATAAGAGATAGTTTTTTAAATAGAATATATCTGGGTAAAATATGGTTAAAAGAAAAAGATTAAGGAGTAGAGGAAAATTGCAATTTAGCAGGTATTTTCAAAAGCTTGCTAAAGATGATTTAGTTGCATTTGTAAGGGAAAAAAGTGTTAATTCACCTATTGCTGGCAGAATGCAAGGCAGAACAGGAATAATAGAAGGAAAACAAGGAAAAACCTATATAGTAAAAATCAAAGATAATAAAAAGGAAAAAAGATTTTTAATAGAGCCTATACACTTAAAAAAGATTGAAAAAATAAACAAAGTAAAAGAAAAAGGAAAATGATAAAGGAAAATGAACCAATTAGCATGACAGAAGCACAAGATTATATTAGTAAATCAGACAAAGGTAACGAAATAAAAGGATTTATAAAAAAATTTGTAAAATTAAAGCCAAAAAAGGCAGAAGAACTTAGAAAAAAACTAGAAGAACTTGATATGCTTAAGTTAAAACAAAGCCATGTTGCAAAAATAATTGATTTGTTGCCTGAAGATAAAGAAAATCTAAATAAAATCTTTACTGATATAAGTCTTACAGATGAAGAAACTAAACAAATCCTTGAAATTGTTAAGGAATATATTTAAAGAAAATGGAAAAAGAAGAATATGCAATAATATTAGATTATCTACCAAATGGATATCCTTTGGAGAAAAAAATGATGCCTGTAGCACAAGCTATAGGAGAAATTAATTTTACACTTCTTGAATTGGTTCCCAGAAGAGGAGAAAGTCTTGAAATCGGAGAAAAAGTATATATTGGTGAAGGCAAAAGAGAAAAAATCTATTACATCTTAGGAAGATTAAAAAGAGAAAAAATCACAGAATCTGCAAAATCTCAATTACAAGAATATATAAAAAAAATAATAAAAGAAAAAGAAAAGGAATTTATTGAATTTTTCAACAAATCAGAAGCAATAAACAAAAGAGTTCATCAAATAGAATTATTGCCTGGATTTGGAAAAAAACATATGCAGGAAATTCTTAAAGAAAGAAAAGGAAAAGCTTTTGAAAAATTTGAAGATATGAAGGAAAGAATTCAAAACCTTCCAGACCCTGAAAAAGCAATTGAAAAAAGAATTTTTCAGGAATTAACTGAATTTGAAAGGTATAAATTATTTGTAAAGTAAAATGGAAACAAATCAATCAACAAAACAAGAAACTGAAAGAAAAAATTACAGAGATAGAATAGTAAGAATTATGTCACGTGATATAGAAGGAAATGCAAGTGTATATGCGGGGTTAACAAAAATAAAAGGCATTTCATGGGCATTTTCAAATGCAATATGCAAAAAATTACATATTGATAAAAACAGAAAAATAGGCTCTCTTTCCGAAGAAGATATTAAAAAAATAAGTGAATTTGTAAAAAATCCTGAACTTCCGGAATATATTTTAAACAGAAGAAAGGATTTTGAATCTGGAGAGGACAATCATCTTACAGGAACAGTTCTTGAACTTAGAAAGGATTTTGATATTAAAAGGCTAAAGAAAATAAAAAGTTACAGAGGAGTAAGGCATTCTGCAGGATTGCCTTTAAGAGGACAAAGAACAAAAAGTAATTTTAGAAGAGAAAGAAAAAAGGGTGCTGGAATTAAAAGAAAGGGTAAAAAGAAATGAAAATTATAAATTCTAGTCATTTAAATTTTAGGAAAAAATTAGACAAATGAAACGAAAACACAAGCAATATTCTAAACCAAAAAGACCTTTTGATAAAACAAGAATGGATGAAGAAGCAAAAATCAGAAAAGAATATGGATTAAAAAACAAAAAAGAAATTTGGAAAGCAGATTCACAAATAAATTCTATAAGAGAAAAAGCAAAAAAACTTATTTCTGCAGGAAAAGAAGAACAACAGGCTCTTTTTAACAAATTAAAGAAAAAAGGAATAGGGGTGAATTCAATAGGAGATGTTTTGTCTTTAGATACAAAAAATTATCTTGATAGAAGACTTCAAACAATTGTTTATAAGAAAAAACTTGCTCCTACAATAAAAACAGCAAGGCAATTTATAACACATAAAAAAGTTCTTGTAGATGGTAAAGCTGTAGATAGTCCTTCATATATAGTTCCTATTAAAATGGAAGAAAAAATCACAGTTAAAAAAATAGGTGCAAAACCTAAAAAGAAAGGTGCAGAGGTAAAAAAACAAGGAAAAGAGTCTGAAATAAAAGAAATTTCAGAAGAAAATAAATCTAATGAAAAATTAGGGGAAAAAGAAGAATAATGGCAGAAGCAAAAAAACAAGAAAAAGATTTTGAAGAAAGCAAAAAAATATCTAAAAACAAGAAAAAGAAAAAACAAGCAGAAGCAGTTGTTAATATTTATACTTCTTTTAATAATACTATTGTTCATGTGACAGATATGTCTGGAAAAACTCTTGCAAAAGTTACAGGAGGAATGGTTACAAAGCATGGGAGACTCAAGGCAAATCCAACTATTGCAATGTTTATATCTAAAAGAATATCTGAAAAATTAAAAGAACTAAATATAAATTCATTGTATTTTAGAATAAGAGCTAAAACAAGGAATCCTGCGCCAGGGCCAGGAGCTAATGCTTTAATTAAAAGTCTTTCAAGGGAAGGATTTAAAATACTGAATATTTTAGATACAACAAGGTTTCCAAGAGGAGGTCCTAAGAAAAAGGGCGGCAGAAGAGGAAGAAGACCTTAAAAATTTAAAATGGAACAAATAAAAAAAACAGATAACCAATTAGTATTTAGTGTAGAAACAAATGAAACTCTTATGAATGCTATAAGAAGATATGTTTACCAGATAAATATAATGGCAATTGACGAACTTGAAATATCAAAAAATGACTCTCCTTTATATGATGAAACTATTGCTCATAGGTTTGGATTAGTTCCTTTAAAAACTGCAAAAAATATAGGAGAAAGTTCAACAAGTGAATTAAAGCTCCATGTTAAAAAACAAGGAATTGTTTATTCTGGTGATTTAAATGGAAAACCAGAACCTGTATATGAAAATATTCCTATGACAACATTAGATAAAGGACAAGAATTAAAATTCATTGCAAGTGTCAGGTCTGGAAAGGGTTTTGAGCATTCTAAATTTCTGCCAGGAAGCATTTTTTACAGGAATGCAGTTATTATTAAAACAGACAAGGACTTGTATAATGAAATTAAAAAAGCATGTCCTGATGCAGAAATAGAAGAAAAAGAGCAAAAAATTATTATAAAAGATGATAAAAAGAAAGAAATTGCAGATGTGTGTGAAGGTATTGCTGAAAAAAGAGGAAAGAAGATTGAAAAGGAAATAAAAAAAGAACTTATAGTTACAATTGAATCTTTTGGACAAACAAAAACAGAGGATATTTTTATAAATTCAATAAATGTTCTAAAAGAAGATTTGAAAGAAGTTACAAAACAAATAAAATAATTCTTATAGATAAAGTTTAAAACTCTTTTATTCCCCTTAATTTTAAGCGGGAATGCCGGAGTGGTCAAACGGGACAGGTTTAGGACCTGTTAGCTTAGTGCTTACCAAGGTTCGAATCCTTGTTCCCGCATAGAGAGATTGTGCATAGCGATTAGCCATACGCTTCGGCAAGCACTGAGTAAAAATCAAGATGTGTTTATCACATAGGCAG
>CAZKZO010000025.1:0-6636 GCA_964557325.1 Candidatus Woesearchaeota archaeon
AGGGGCGACGCGTATGCAACGGAGTGGAATCGCCATATCAATCCTCAGTGTAGGGGCGACGCGTATGCAACGGAGTGGAATCGCATGGTAAGTGAAATCTGGACTGAAAAATATCGTCCAAAAATATTTAATGAACTTGTCGGACAACCAGATATAGTAAAGAAAATAGAGTCACTTACTAACTCTATGAATATCCCTCATCTAATGTTTGCAGGTCCTGCAGGAACAGGTAAATCAACTTTGGCTTTAATAGTTGTAAAAGATTTATTTGGAGAAAACTGGAAAAGTAATTATCTGGAATTAAATGCAAGTGATGAAAGAGGTATTGCAGTTATTAGAGAAAAAGTAAAAAACTTTGCTAGAACCAAATCACTTGGAGAAGTTCCTTTTAAAATTATTTTTCTTGATGAAGCAGATGCACTAACTCCTGAAGCTCAACAGGCATTAAGAAGAACAATGGAAAACTACTCCACAACATGTAGATTTATACTTTCATGTAATTATTCAAGCAAAATCATAGACCCTATTCAATCTCGTTGTGCTATTTTTAGATTTAAACTTTTAGAAAAAAGAGATATTGAAAAAGTATTAAAAAAAATAGAAGCAGGTGAAAATTTAACAATAACAGATGATGCAATTGAGCTTTTATATGAAGGAAGTGAAGGTGATTGCAGAAGAGCAATTAATCTGCTTCAATCCACAGCATCTATTTCTCCTTCAATAAACACAGAGTTGGTTTCAACAATAATTTCAAGTATTAAACCAAAAGATGTCAAAATTGTTTTAGATTATGCTATTTCTGGAGATTTTCAGAAATCAAGAGAAAAGCTTTTAGATGTTATGCTAAAAGAAAGTATTTCTGGACAAGATGTAATTAAAGCTATTCAAAAAGAAATATGGAATCTTCCTGTAGAACCTGATTTAAAAGTTAAACTCACAGAAAAAACAGGTGAAGCAGAATTCAGAATTGTTGAAGGCTCTGACCCTTTTATACAACTTCAATCTCTATTAGCTAGTTTTGTTTTAGCTGGTTTAGGAAAGTGAGAATTAAGGTTAATTAAGATGAATAATCAAAGAATTTCTAATAGTCAAAGAGAATATCTAATCAATCTATCAAAAATTCAAGCACCCTTAAGAAAAAATACTTACGATGAAGAAAAAAAAGAACAATTAAGAGATTATTGTTCAATAAGAAATTATGCAAAAGGTTTATTAAAAAATCCTAATGATAAAGAAGCAAAAAGAATATTATCAAATTTAATATTAAAATTAGATTTATAAAAATGAAAAAACAAAACTGGACTGAAAAATACAGACCCAAGTATTTTACAGATGTTAAAGGACAATATAAAGCTCTTGAAAAAGTAAAGGAATTTTTAAGAGATTTTAAAACCAAAAAAACTTCAAAAAATGCAATAATTCTTCATGGTCCTCCAGGCACAGGAAAAACAGCTTTAGGATATGTTGCTGCAAAAGAAAAAAATTCAGAAATATTTGAATTAAATGCAAGTGACTTGAGAAACAGAGACAAATTAAAAGAAATTCTTCGTCCAGCTACAAAACAAAAATCTCTTTTCAAAAAAGGAAAAATAATACTTGTTGATGAGGTAGATGGAATCTCAGGAACAGATTGGGGAGGACTACAAGAATTATTAAAATTAATTGATACAACCTCCTATCCTATTATAATAACTGCTAATAATATATGGGATAAAAAATTCTCAAGTTTAAGAAAAAAATCAGAAATTGTAAAACTTGGTGAATTAGATTACAAAACAATAAAAAGTATTTTAATTGACATACTTAGGTGTGAAAAAAAGTTTATTCCTCAAAATATATTGACTAATATTTCAATAAGAGCAAAAGGTGATTTAAGAGCAGCTATAAATGATGTGCAAACAGCTTCGGAACTTGATAATCCTGAAGAAATAATTTTTGATGAAAGAAACAAGGAAGTAGATATTTTCTCTGTCTTAAGAATGATTTTTAAAGGCTCTCCAAACAAAAGTATGCTTAATGCATTTGACTCTTTAAATATGACTTTAGATGAAATAATGTTATGGATTGAAGAAAACATACCTGCAGAATATAATGGAGAAGAGCTTGCAAAAGCATATCATATGCTAAGCAAAGTAGATATATTCAAAAGAAGAATTTACAAACAACAATACTGGAGATTTTTGGTTTATGAAAATGCATTTTTAAGTTTTGGTATTAGTAGTGCAAAACGTTCTGAAAAATCAGGATTTACAAGTTACAAAAAACCAACAAGAATTTTAAAAATATGGCTTAATAATAAAAGAACAGAAAAAAAGAAATCAATTGCAAAGAAATATTCAAAATATGTTCATGTAGGGGAAAAAAGAGCATTAAATGAATTCCCTTTAATAAAGAAAATAATACTTCAAAATTCAAATATACAAAAAGAACTTAAACTATCAGAAGAAGAAATTGCTTATTTAGAAGATAAAAAACAATCAGCTTCCAGATAAAATTAACACATACACAACAAAAACAAAATAAAGAAAAAGTAAAAATCTTGCTTCTCCCTTGGTTAAAATTAAATCATTAGAAAGAAAATAAATTAAAACTATTGTTGAAAACAATAATCCAAAAACAATTTCAAAAGTTGAAAAATTAATTGCTATAAAACCAGAATACAAAGAATAGATTAAAAGAGGCAACCCTAACCCTATAAAAATATCAAAAATATTTGAACCAAAAATATTTGTAATAGCATCATCAAAATTCCCTTTTCTTGCATTAACAACAGATATTACCATATCTGGAAAAGAAGTTGCTGCTGCTATGATAGTGAAAGCGATAATTATTGGAGATATATTCAAATCATTAGATAAATTAATAGCAGAATTAGTTAAAAAAAAGGTAAAAAAACCTATCAAAAGCAAAAATAAGAAAAACAAAAATGATTCTTTAAAAAAATTAATTTTCTGTGATTTTATAAAACTTTTTTGTCTGTGTTTTTTTGTTTGATGTCCTATCTTAACCAAATAAATAAAATAAACCCCTATAAAAAAGAAGGCTATTCCAATTCCCCATTCTTTAAAATAAATTAAAAAAAATATTAAAGAAAGAAGAGATAAAATATAGAAAAAAGAATCTCTTTTCAACATATTTTTTGATATTTTAAAAGAAATAGGTGTTAAAAGAACACATAATGCAGGAATAACAAGGATATTAAAAAGAGCTGAACCTGCAATAGTCCCTACTCCAATCTCAAACTTATGGAAGATTAGAACAGAATACAACGCAACCATTAATTCAGGTAAAGAACCTGAAATAGCATCAAAAGTAGCACCTTTTACATCTCTAGGAAGTTTGAAATAATCTCCTAATTTAGAAGAACTGGAAGCAAAACCCTTTCCAGCATAATAAATAACAACACTTGAAAAAATAATAATTAAAGATTCTATAATAACACCCATAAGTTCTTAAAAACAAAAGAAATTTAAAAAAGCTTCTTATTACGATAATCTTTAAATAAATAAAAAGTTCTTTAGAAATATGGCTTTAGAAGATACAAGTAGAGAATTCCTTTTCTATAATTTAACATCTAAAGAAATTAAAAAAATAGAGGAAGAAGATAAAGAAGATTTAGAAAGAATGAAAAAATGTGAGGCAAAAGGCCACCCTCACAAAGAAATTGTTATTGTTCCTTACCAAGGAAAAGGAGATGTTACTGTTGAATGTTCAGGATGTTATGCTATATACGAAAGATCTGCTACAGAAAAAGAAAGACAAAACTATACAAATACGTTCAAATTAACAGTTGATATTTAACCTAAAATATTAAAAATCTCATTATCTTTTTTCTATCATGAAATTAAAAGAGAAAGTGAGCGCTGGAAGTTTACACAATGTAAAAAATTTAGAGGTTCTCAATGGCTTATGATATTATAGTAGGAAGGGATGAAGCTGATAAAAAAGCTTTTGAAAGTCGCGGATTAGTTTCAATAGGAAAAGGATATGTAAAAATGGGACAATATACTTCCCTTAGTAATAATATTTTTATGGATGTTGCAAGAAGTCATGTTTTATTAGTAGCTGGAAAACGTGGCAGTGGAAAATGCCTACACAAGGATACACTTATAACACTTTCAGACGGAAGTCAAATACCTATAAAAGACTTAGAAAAAAACAAAGAAAAAATCATTTCATTAAACAATAAATTTAAAATAGAAAAATCAGAAAAATCAGAATTTTTCTCCAGAAAAGTAAAAAGATTAATAAAATTAAAACTAAGAAGTGGAAAAGAAATAAAACTCACTCCTGAGCACCCTTTATTGACAATAAAAGGATGGAAACCTGTTGAAAATCTTACGATAGGAAGTAGGATAGCCACACCTAGAAAAATTCCTTCATTCGGAAAAGAAGAACTTCCAAAATATGAAATAAAACTTTTATCATATTTATTAGCTGGAGGACATACTAAAAAAGTGGTCCTCTTTTCAAATTCCGATAAAAAAATTGTTGATGATTTCAAAGATTCTCTAAAAAAAATTGATCCTAATTTAGAACTTGTTAAAGACATGGAAAATCACTACAAAATAATTCATCCCAACTGGGCAAATAAGATTATTGAACACGATGAAAAAAGAAACAAAAAAGCACATTTTATAAAAGGTAGTAAAAATATTCATAAAAAAAGGAGTATAAGAAAACTTATTGAAAAAGAAAAAATGTTTGGTCTTTTTACGCCAAAAAAATATATTTCTCAAAAGATAATGAAATTAAATAAGAAAAATTTGTCGATTTTTTTAAATAGATTATTTAGTTGCAATGGAAGTATTTACAAAGTCAATAACTACTGGGAAATAAGCTACTCTTCATCCTCTAAAAAACTCATAAACCAAGTTCACAGCTTGCTACTAAGATTTGGAATACTTTCTAAAATTAGAAATAAAAGAATAAAGAATAAAAATAAGATTTTTAAAAGTTATGAGGTAGTTATCAATGCTGAAAACTCTGTTAAATTCATCGATAAAATAGGGTTCTTTGGTGAAAAAGAGAAAAAGCAGAAATTAGCAAAAAAAGAAATACTCTCTAAGATTAGAAATCCTAATCTAGATACAATACCTAAAAAAATTTGGCAGACCTACAAACCAAAAAATTGGGCAGAAATAGGCAGGGTTTTAGGGTATAAATATCCAAAAGCAATGAAAGAAAGAATAAGGTATTCTCCTTCTAGACAAACACTTCTCCAAATATCTAAAGTTGAACAACACAAAGGACTTAAATTATTGGCACAATCAGATATTTTTTGGGATGAAATAATTTCAATGGAAATCTTAGATGGAAATTTTAAGGTCTACGATATTTGTGTTCCTAGAAACCATAATTTTGTAGCTAATGATATTATAGTTCACAATTCATACACCCTCGGAGTCATAGCAGAAGAACTTTCAAACCTACCACCTGAAGCAAGAGAAAACATTGGTTCTCTTATTTTTGACACCATGGGAATTTACTGGACAATGAAATATAAAAATGAAAAAGACAAAACTCTTTTACAAGAATGGAACTTAAAACCACAAAATCTTCCTATTAAAATATTTGTTCCATTTGGTCATTATCAAACATATTTAAATAAAGGAATTCCTGTAGACAAAAGCTTTTCTCTGGATGTTACAGAATTAAATGCAGAGGATTGGATTCTGACTTTTGGTTTAGACATAATTGAACCTGTATCTGTTTTAATTCAAAAAATTTATACTGATTTAAAGCAAAGCAAAAATGAATTTTTCATAGAAGACATTATTGAAAAAATAAAGGAAGACAAATCAAGTGAAAAACAAGTTAAAAATGCTACAATAGCACTTTTTGAAGCTGCAAAAACATGGGGTATTTTTTCAGAAAAAGGTCAAGAACCCACAAAAGTTGAAGAACTAATTAATGCAGGAACAACAAGTATTTTGGATTTAAGTGTTTATAATGCAGTAGGAAGTTTTAATATTCGTGCATTAGTTATAAGTCTTGTTTCAAGAAAAATATTCAGGCAAAGAATGTCTGCAAGAAAAGAGGAAGAAACAAAAGCAATTGGAAAAGGGCTTGATTATCTATCAGGTATAGAGAAAAGAGAGTATCCTTTAACATGGATATTTATAGACGAAGCACATGAATTCCTCCCTTTAAAAGGAAAAACACTTGCAACAGATGCTTTAATTCAATTACTAAGAGAAGGAAGACAACCAGGAATTTCTCTTGTCTTGGCAACGCAACAACCAGGACAAATTCACAGAGATGTTATGACTCAATCAGACATAATTATAAGCCACAGGGTAACTTCAAAACCAGATTTAGAAGCTTTAAATTATATTATGCAATCCTATGTTCTTGAAGGTATAAAAAATAAAATGAATGATTTACCGAGTTTGAAAGGTTCTGCAATAATTCTTGATGATAACTCAGAAAGAATTTATGCTATGCGAATGCGTCCAAGATTTACATGGCACGGAGGCGAAGCTCCTACTTCAGTTTCAAAAAAGAAGAGTTTGTGATTCGCCGGAGTGCATGGCACGGTGAGAGTTTACACGATTTTCAGTGTCGTCCTTGATTTGAGTGTGGGCTTGAATTGGCGAAGCTCCTACTTCAGTTTCAAAAAAGAAGAGTTTGTGA
>CAZKZO010000026.1:0-5300 GCA_964557325.1 Candidatus Woesearchaeota archaeon
CTTAATCTAACCATTTCCTAAAACCCTTAAATCAATTCTAACTCTAACACGACTAGGTGAAAGTTCGCCTGCTGTTTTTTTATCTAAAATATTTATTTTTTTGTTTGCTTTTTTAGCTTCTTGTTTAACTTTCTTTATTACATCTTTTATTTTACCTTTATCACAAAAATCATAATAAAAAATCTTTGTTCCTTTTTTACTCAACATAAATGCCTCATGCAAAAAAGTTTCTTCAAGCTGAGGACGAGGCATAATAATTGTATCAAAATGCAACGGAACAAGAGTTCCTTTAATCCCTCTTTTTATTTTTTTAGTTAATTTCTTCATATCTCCCTGCAAAACAAAAACTCTTTTCTGCAAATTATTTAGTTCTATATTTAATCTTGCACATTTATTTGCTTCTCTGTTAAGCTCTGCAGAATAAACTTTTCTTGCCTTTGAATTTTTAGCAATAACAATTGCATAAGGTGCAACACCTCCAAACATTACAAGAACTTTTTCATCTTTTTTTATCTTCTCTGCAATTTCTTTTCTTTCATTGCTCAAACGAGGAGAAAAATAAACTTTATCAACATGAAACCTAAAAACACACTTGTTTTCAGTATATTTAGCTTCCTTACTTCTTTCACCTGCAACAAATTTTGTTTTCTGTTTTCTCAATCTGCCTTTAAATTTTTCTGTTTTTTCAAGAACAGTTTCTAAAGAAGGGTGTTCTCTTAAAATTTCTTTTCCAAACCTTTTCTTATCTCTTTTCAATGTTCCTTCAGGAAATTTCACAATAGCAATATTTCCTAACCTATCAAATCCTTTAGGTGTTTTTTTCTTTCCAAGCATAATAAAAATAAGCAAAATCATAATATAAATGTTCGGTTTAAGAAACTTTATAAAAAACAAATTCTTATTTAATTCATGAAAAAGATTACAGGGTTATTGGCAAGCTTGCTTTTGCTTCCATTAATAAGTGCACGATATTTTTCATATTTTTCTCTTGAATCATTTATCAGTTCTATTAATCCTGCAACCATTACAATAATAGTTGCATTCATAACTTTTTTTGCTATGCTACACATTCTTGTTTTTTCAAATATGTTTAAAGGAAAAACAGCTGTCTCTGCAATTGTTTCTATAGCTATTTCATTTTTAGCTATCTACTGGATGGTGCAAAAAGGATGGTACTTAAGTGAAGAATACATTACTCCTTTATTGATTTTTATAGTAGTTTTCGGAATAGTAGCACTCTTACTTGCAAAAGGATTTAAGATAAACAAGAGCTTTGCAGGGGTTGTTTCCTTAATCATTGCAGGATTAGTTGCATATGGAAGTTATGATTTAGGTTATGGGGTCCCTTCTGATTGGCTTTATCCTGTAATATGGATTATTTTTACTATTACAGCAATAATAGTGATTTGGAAAGCAGGATTTAGCATATTTTTATCTTCAATAGGACTAATTCTTCTACTTATTTCAATTTTTACAGACATTTTTTATGAATCAGGAACTGCTATTTTAATTGGAGCTATTTTACTTTTAATTGGTTTGTGGCTTTGGAACAAAAAAAGGAAAACACATAAAGGAGAGAGAAAAATCCTATCTAGAAAATCTAATAAAGACAAAAAAACAGGATTAAATATTATGAGGCAAACACAAACAAAAAAACCAGGATTTTGGAGCAAGCATCGTCCAAGATATGATGCAGAAGCAGAGAAAAGACAAAGAAAAGCTATAAAAGAAAAATCAAGAAAAGTAAAAAATTTTGGTAAAGAACAATGGCAAGCAGAAAAAGATGCAATGAGAAAGAGAAAGGAAAAAATCAGGCAAATAAAAGAAAATAGAAAAAGAAAAAAACAATTGAAAAAAAGATATAAGAAAATAATAAAACGTTTAAGCACTATGCCTGTTGGAAAAAATATTAAAAAAGGTAGTGAAGGTTATAGGGAATATATTTCACTTTATAGGGAAGCAGAAAGTATTAGAAAAGAACTTGGCATATAATTATCTTCAAACCCAGTCTCCAAGTCCTTTTTGTTTTTTCATATATTCAACTTCTCTAAGCTTTTCTAATTGCTTTTCAACTCTTTTTTCAGAAAAATCATGCTTATCTATTAAAATTTCTTTAATTTTATCTTCATCTACTTTACCAAATTTTATATCTGATTCTTTTACATTTGGCTTATGAAATAATTCAAAGATTTCTTTCCAATCAAACCTATCTTCTTCTGGCAAAGACATTATTTTTTCTTCTACTTCTTTAAATATCAAAATAGGTTGTTTAAATTTCTTTACTATATCTAAAGCTTTTTTCTGTCCTATTCCTGGAACACCTTTTGGATTATAATCTGTACCTACAAGTATCCCCAAACAAATAAGCTGGTCCAAATTGATTTCTAAATTGTTCAGAACTCTTTCAAATTGTATTATTTCTGGTTTTACTTCAATATATCCTGAATAAGTTTTTCTTCTTTTTGAAACAGTTAGATTTCTTATAAGATTTTTAGCCCCAAATAATAAACTATCATAATCCTGGCTTACGATTCCATAAATATCATTTTTAATTTTATTTAAGTAAGCTGCTTGTGCTTCGCCTTCTCCAGGAGCTTGCACAACACCAATTCCCATAGCTTCTAAAAGTTCTTTGCTTTCTTTAATCATTTCATCATCAAGTCTAATTAACTGACTAGAATATCTTTTCATTTGCTCATAATCATCTTCTTTTTTAGCTTCTTTATATTTTTCTTCAGAAACTTTTCTTCTTTCTAACCTTTCTTCATGGGTTTTTCCTTTAAGTTCAGGAGGTTTCCCATCAAAAACATATACAAGCTTAATTCCTTCAGAAAGCAAATTAACATTTCTATAAAAAATTCCAGATAAATGACTTGTAACTCTTGCCTCTTTATCCATCAAAGGAGTACCATCTGGCTGTCTTATTGTAGATAAAAATTGATACAAAATATTAAAAGCATCTACACAAAGAAGCTTTCCTTTAAGTTCTTCTGTTTCAATATCTTTCCGTGGAATAATCTCTTTAATACTTAACCCCATAAAAATCAAATGTATTTAAAATATTTATAATTAACTAATTAAACTATTTAGAAAAAAGAGGCAAACCTGCAACTTGTTTAGCAAGCCCAGAATCTTTTAAATCTTTTATTTTTCTGATTGTTTCTCTATTAACAGAACCTAAATAATTTACAAGTTCAAAAGATTCCATACTATTATAGTCATTCGGAACACCAATGCCCAATTCTCTTAAATTTCTTACTCTGGCCTTTAAATCTCTTTTGGTAGGATCCAAATATCTTTGATTAGAATCTCCTAAAGTAGAAATTCTTCTTGCTTTATCAATTTCAACAGGACTTAACTTTTCCAAACCCTTAACTATTAACATATCTCTTCCTCTTCTAGAAACTTTCTTATCAGATCTAACATAACCTAAATCCTGCATTATAGAGTTATCTTCTTTTGCCATAAAAAACCAAAGCATTTTTCTTTTAAAAACCTTTCTATTTATTAACTATTAAGTAGTGAAATCAACACCAAAAATACTTCAAAAATAAAACTATATAAACATAATTAGATTATTTTTAATATGAAAACAGATTTTATACCTATTGATTATGATTATTTTGATTTTAAAGGGAAAAATTACATAAAAATTATCGGAAGAAACTCTGAAGGAAAAAGAGTATGTGTATTAGATACATGCAATATTTATTTGTGGGCAATTTTAAAAAACAATCTATCTGATAAAAAAATAAAAAAATTAATATCCAAAATAAAACAGATAAAACTTGACACAAAAGGTAGAAATACTAAGGTTGAAAAAGTTGAAATTAAATATAAAAATTTTCTTGGGAAATCTGTAAAAGCGCTAAAAATATTTGCAACAAATTACAAAGATTTGCATGATATTGCAGATAAATTAGGATATGATGAAATAGAAAAAAGAAGAGGTTATGATATAGGATTTATAACTCATTACATTATAGAGAAAAAAATAAATCCTTTAAAATGGTATGAAATCCAAGGTAATCTTGCTGGAGAAGAATTCCAAGGCATAGAAAATCTTGATGTTGATTTCTCAATCGTTCTTGAAAAAGTAAAAGAAAAATCAAAAGAAAATTTTTCTCCAAAAACCCTTGCATATGATATTGAAACAGATGAATTAAAAGTTGGAAAAGGAGAAATACTAATGGTTTCTTTAGTAGGCAAAAATTACAAAAAAGTTATAACATGGAAAAAATCAAACAAAACACCCTCATATGTAGAACAAGTTAAAGACGAATCAGAATTAATTGAAAAATTTGTTGAAGAAGTAAGAAATTATTCACCTGATTTTCTTGTAGGTTATTTTTCAGATGGTTTTGACTTACCTTATTTAAGAGCAAGAGCAGAAAAACACCAAGTTGATTTAAAACTAGGGTTAGATGACAGCAAACCAAGATTTCACAGAGGAGCTGTAATAACAGGAAAAATTTCAGGAATTATACACTTAGATTTACTTAAATTTATACAAACAGTTTATTCCCAATACATGAAATCAGAAACTCTTTCTCTTAATGAAGTTGCAAAAGAATTTCTAGATGAAGAAAAAAAAGATTTTAAGATTAAACATTCTTCAGAATTAAAAGAAAAAAGCTGGAAAAAATATTTTGAATATAACTTACATGACTCTAAACTTACTTTTGATTTATTTAATAAATTTTGGCCAGACATGCTTGAATTTACAAGAACAATTCAAGAGCCTGTATTTGATGTCACAAGAAACGGGCTTTCCAAACAAGTAGAAGGATATATTTTGCATAATCTTGAAAAATTTGACGAAATTCCTGAAAAACGCCCAAATTATGATGAAATTGGCCTGCGCAGAAGAAGTGGGAAGGTTGAAGGAGCATATGTTTTTGAACCTCAACCAGGATTGTATGAAGACATAGTTTTCTTTGATTTCACCTCAATGCACACCAGCATAATAATTTCCATGAATATCTCTGGGTCTACACTAATTGAAGAACCAAACAAAACCGAAAAGAAAAAATCAAACTCTATAGAAACAAGCCAGGGAACATTTTATTTTGAAAAACAACAAGGATTTATTCCCTTGTTATTAAAAGAAATATTTGAGCAAAGAAAAAAATACAAGAAAAGATACAAAAAAAATCCAAACAGAATAACTCTGGCAAGAAGCAACGCCTTCAAACTCTTATCTGCTTCCATTCATGGATACATTGGTTTCTTTGGCGCAAGATATTATTCAAAAGAAGCTTCTGCTTCCATTCTTGCGTATGTAAGAAAATTCAATAAAC
>CAZKZO010000027.1:0-3578 GCA_964557325.1 Candidatus Woesearchaeota archaeon
GATTCAGAAGTAAGCTCAGTAAGTTCAAAGAACTTAATTGTTGTAGGAGGAAGCTGTATAAACTCAGCTGCTGCTACATTGGTCGGTGGAGCTTATTGTGGTTCTGCATGGACAAGTGAAACAGATGTTGGTTCAGGACAATTCTTGATCCAAAGCTTTGGCGATGCCTACACAAGTGGCAAAATTGCTTTACTTGTTGCAGGTTACGATGCTGCTGACACTGTTAATGCTGCTACATATCTAAGAACACAAACTGTTGACACAGGTGCTGATAACAAGTATGTTGGTACTTCAGCTACAAACGCAGAATTAGTTGTCGAATAAACAAACTTTATTTTTTTCTTTTTTTCTTTTATTTTTTTAACCTCTAGTTAGAACTAAAATGTTGGAAAAAGACAGAGAAAATATCTGCTCATTTTATTCGCAGATTAATAGTTAGATAAATCAATATTATAATTAGAATATTAAAATTCAATTAAACAATTATTCTAAAATATAGAATAAAATTAACTATATTTTTCTACTTTATAAAAAAATTAAAACTAATAAAATTAAATCATTTAAAAGTTAAACTAAATCTTTGAACTTATTAAAACACAAATTAAAACCAGTTAAAAATCAACAAAATTCTGCAAATACTAATTATTAAAGTTAAATTCAAAAAATTGTAAAGGAAAATATTAAAAACTTAAACAAATAAACCCTTCTATTAAAATTTATAAATGCAAATAGCAAGTAATAATTATGAGAAAAATTATTTCAAAGCAAGAAGAAAAAAGAATTCAAAAAAGAAACCAATGGATTGTAGGAATAATATTGGTTTTTTTAATGGTTACAAGTACTTTAGGTTTTGCATTTCAAGGAGGTTTTTCTGGAGGAAATAATGGAAAAAGTATTTTAGAATATAATGGATTTGAGTTTGAAAATGTAAATGGGTTTTGGACAATAGGAAAGTATGTTTTTAGGTATAATCCAAAGGAAATTGAAGAAAGTGTAAATCTGGATTTTAAAATAAATAAAGATATTTCAGATTATTCAAACAAAGTATTATATATTTATTCTGAAAATAGTGTTGCTGAATCAGAAATTGTGATTAATTTAGGACAAGTTGCTGAAAGAATTCAAAAAGCATGTCCTGAAGATAAAAAATGTGAGGAAAATATCCCTATAAAAACATGTGAAAATAATTTTGTAATTATTGAAAAAAGTAACCAAAGTTTAGTAAGCTCTAATCAAGGATGTGTTTATATTAAAGGTGAAGGAGAAAACCTTATAAAGATAGTTGACAAATTCTTATTTAAGGTCCTTGACATAATGTAAGATGGCAAAGAAAAAAACTAAAGGAAAAAAGAAAAAGATTTCAAAGAAATCTTCAAGAAAAGACAAGATTCCTAAAGATAAGAAAGCTGAGAAAAAACTTGAGAAAACTCTTAAAGATTCAAAGAAAAAAGAAAAACATATTTATGAAAAAATTTTAAGAAATTTCTTTATTGGAATAGGGATTGTAATTCTTTTAATTTTAATGATTACATTTATGTTTAAAAGCATTTCAAGTTTTGAATATCAAGGAGTGGATTTTAAATTAATTAAAGAAGGTGATTTGCTTCTTTACAATACAAAAATACCTGTAATTTATAATGGAGAAAATGCAGAATATAATTTTTATTTGAGAAATGACCCTCGTAAACTTGGAGAAGAAATAGAATTTGAGGGAAATATGCTTCTTACAAAAAATCTGGTTATTAAAAGTGATAATGATTTTCAATGTGATGGAGATGGTGTAATCGCAGTTGCAAATGTAGTTAATTTATACAGGATTTTAGGTGTTAATGTAATTAAAGATGAAAATGCTACCTGTAGTGAGACAGGAGAATATAGTTATATTGATTTGAAAACTTCTAATACCACAATGGTTGAGCAAATAGGACCTTCTTGTTATAATGTTCATATTTCAGATTGTGAGATTTTAAAAGGAACTGAAAGACTTATGCTTGAAATTTTTATTAAATTTCATGAAGGCTAAATCTAATCTTTGTATTTATAATAATAAAGAATTGATATTATTAAAGATAAAATAATAAATATTGCTGTAATTATTTTTAAGATAATATCTGTGTTATTTCCAAACAAATATCCTACTGAAATCAAGGTTGCTGTCCAAATACCTGCTCCTAAAGCAGTGTAAAAAATAAATTTAAAGAAATTCATTTTTCCAAAACCTGCAGGCAGAGAAATTAATTGTCTTATAACAAATATAAGTCTTCCTAAAAAAATAGTTATTTCTCCGTGTTTTTTAAAATATATGTCTGTTTTTCTTAATTTGTATTTTGAAAGAAATAGAAATTTTCCATATTTATCAATTAAAATTTCAATAGTTTTTCTTCCAAAAAACAAGGCTAAAAAATAATTTATTATTGCTCCCAAAAGACTTCCTATTAAACCTGCCATAAAAACAAGGAAAAAATTCATTTTTCCCTGTGCAACTAAAACTCCTGCAGGAATTAAAATTGCTTCGCTTGGAAAAGGAAAAAAAGAACTTTCAATAGTCATTCCAATAAAGATTCCTAAATAACCAAAACTTTCAACAAGATTTATTATCATTAAGACAAAATTATTCAAAAATTCAATCATTTTCAGGAATTCTTATAAAGGAATTTTAAATCAGAATAAAAAGGTGTACTTTTAATCTTAAAGTATTTTACCTGTGCAAACCATATTATTATGACAAAAAGTGTGCTAAGGAAATACCAAAATAATTGATGTGTGATGTCAAAAAATGCTGATTCTGTGTAAGCCATTATGCTTAAGACAAAAATTCTTAAGATGTTTACAATAAGAAATGCAAGAAAAGCTGTCAAAACCATGTATATTCTTTTCTTTATTTTAATGTAAGGGGTTGCAAGATTTAAAATTAAAAGCAGGAAATACGCAGCTCCAGCAATACATGCAGGCACAAGTTCAATAGGAAGAGTTTTTTGAATGATTATAAGGTTAGGATGAATCAGAGAAACATTATAGATTATGTTTAAAAGCCAGTAAACAGGATAAAGTGTAAGAGGCCTGAAAACAAAGTAAAAGAACTCGCCTGCAAGCAGAGCAATCAAAACCAAAACAAGATATCTTAAAATTAAACTTACGAGCTTTTTCTTCTTTTTTTTCATGAAGAATTAAGTAGAAATTGTTTTAAATATTTTTAGGAGATTGAGAAGGATTATTTCAGTTGTTTTAAAACAATTGATAAGGAACTTATTTTCTTATCTTGCTCTTGCTTTAATACTATCAAAATAAGTATTTAACGAATCTCTTTTATATTTGCTATATTCTTTAATAAAATATAATTTATCTTCTTCAAATTGTTCTAAAGGAATGAAAGAATCATAACCTGTTCCCATAAAAATACGCTTTTCAAGAGGATAATTAATAACAATATCTTCAACCCCATCTTTATTCAAATCTTGTGTTGAAACACTATTAGGATTTAATGCAATCACTCCCATTCCAAACCCAAAAATTGCACCAAAGAGTAATTTTAGAGAATCATTTATAATTTCACTTGACTCCATTTTCTAATCACTTCC
>CAZKZO010000027.1:3678-4899 GCA_964557325.1 Candidatus Woesearchaeota archaeon
CCATTTTCTAATCACTTCCTTGCAATTCTTACTGCTACAATTATGATTATAATTACAAGAATTATGTTTAGTATTCCAAGTCCCCATAAATAAGCATTATCTCCTTCAACCACACTTCCTGTAATTTGGCCAAAGAATGAACCAGATTCTATATCAATTGTTACTGGTTGTCTTATTACTCCACTGTCTGAAACAGCTTCAATTTCAAAGGTTTGTGTTCCTTCTGAATTATCTTTTGCCTGGAATGTAAATGTGACATCTTGAGATTGTCCTTCTCCTAACAAAATAGTTGGAGTATTAATTTGAACTTGTTCTGCCCACTCAGAATAACCTATAGCACTAATTGTGTAAGTTACAGATTCATCTTTTGTATTAATTATTGTTGAACTTATAATTATATCTTGTCCTGCTTTTGCTTCTGATTCAAGTATTGCAGTTATTGTTATATCTTCTTCACTAATTCCACACCCTCCTGAAATTTCTAAAGGAACTCTGAATTTTGATTCTTCTTCATCATAATCATTTTCATAAACATCATTGTCATCATCTCTTACTTCAAACATTAAAACACTTCTGCCTTCTTCAAAATCACTTGGGACTTCAAAGCTGAATGAAAGTTCTTGTTTTTCAAAAGCATCAATATCACCAATTTCAATTACTTTATTTACTAATTCATTTTGTAAGCTTGTTATAGCCACAGACACTTCTTCTTGATCATCATCCCCAATATTCCAAACATCTGCTGTAATTTGAACAGTTTCACCACATGAAGCAGTTTCAGGAGCTTCTATATTGTTTAATATAACAAAATCATCTTCAATTATTATTGAAGCAGGCTCATAATCAAAAACACATGTAACATCTCCATCATTTGGAGAATTCTTGTCATCAATTTCTCCTGTTGCAATTACATAAAATCTATAATTATCTGAATCATCTGAAAATTCGTCAATGTCTATTTCCAAATCATCATCAAGAACAAAGCTAACTGTGAAAACTTCTTCATCACCTTCATCTAAATCAAAATCTGTTTCTTCATCAAGGTCAATTAACCACTCCTCATTTTCTAAATCATAAATTCCCCATTCAACCTCTATATCTTCAATATCATAATCACCTTCATTCTCTATCTCAATTTCAACTTCTATTTCTTCAAAAGCAAACCATTCTTCATCATCTCCAAACTCGCCATATTGAAGTCCATTATTTGTAAAATCAATT
>CAZKZO010000028.1:0-4596 GCA_964557325.1 Candidatus Woesearchaeota archaeon
CAAGACCAGTTAGCTTAGTGCTTACCAAGGTTCGAATCCTTGTTCCCGCATAGAGGATGAAGTGATAGGTTTAAATTCCTTTTAGAGAGGAAAATAAGTATTGCTCGGGTAGTTCAGCGGATAGAATGCTTCCCTCCTAAGGAAGAGGTCGCAGGTTCAAATCCTGCCCCGAGCGTTAATGCGTTTTCTAACATATAAATTCTTTTAAATTAAGTTCTTTTTTCTTTGTTTATGGAAGATGTATTGATGTTAAACAATATTCCTGATAAAAAAGCTTTAGAATTTATGATTTCAGAAGGAAAAATTAAAGGCCCGTTAGTTCTAGCTCACTTCAGTGCAAGGTCTTTTAGTTTAAAGGCAGCTATTGAAAAATGTGATGGAAAAGCAAAGGCTTTTGCAGAAGAAAAGAAATATGATGTTGCTTATTGTAAGTTTCAAACCAAGTTAGGTTCTTTTGATATAAGAAGAGAATATGAATTTTATACTTCTATATAATTATTAAAGTAAACCTTTAAAAGATTATTTTTTATACTAATATTATGCGTGAGTAGTTCAATGGCTTAGAATCTCTGCCTTCCAAGCAGATGATCCGGGTTCGAATCCCGGCTCGCGCATAGCGATTAGCCATACGCTTCGGCAAGCACTGAGTAAAAATCAAAATGTGTTTATCACCTAGGCAGACAATGAAGAGAAATCGAGATGTGTTTATCACCTAGGCAGAAACTGAGTAAAAATCAAAATGAAAGAAAAAATAGAATTCAAATCAAGCTTTGGAAAATTTCATGATAAAAATTATAAGCTTTTGCTTTTAATCCCTGCAATAGTTATTGTTTTAGGCATAATTTATATGGGTTTTTTTTATTCTATAAATAATGATTTTATTTATAGAGATATTTCACTTACAGGAGGAACTTCAATAACTATTTATGATCAAATTCCCTCAGACCAATTAAAACAAGATTTAGCTTTTGAGTTAGAAGATATAAGTACAAGAGAGATTTATGATTTTTCTACAGGAGATCAAGAAGCAATTATTATTGAAACAAAATCAAATGCAGAATATGCTACAAATGTTATTGAGAAATACATTGGATATGAACTTGATGAGGAAAATTCAAGTATTGAATTTACAGGTTCTGCATTAAGTCAGAGTTTTTTCAGGCAGTTATTAATTGCTATCTTAATTGCTTTTATTTTTATGGCAATAGTGGTTTTTATTATTTTTAGAATCTTAATCCCAAGCACAGCAATTATTATGGCAGCTATAGCAGATATTTTCATGACTCTGCTTGCAGTCAATATTTTAGGAATAGAACTTTCTACTGCAGGAATTGTAGCTTTTTTAATGCTTATAGGTTATTCTGTAGATACTGACATCCTTTTAACAACAAGGGTGTTAAAAAGGCAAGGAAAACTTAATGAAAAGCTTTATTCAGCTTTTAAAACAGGTTTGACAATGACATTTACTTCTCTTGTTGCAGTAGGGGTAGCATTGATTTTTGCTGTTTCTTTTTCAGTTGTTCTTACACAAATATTTTTAATTTTATTTATTGGATTGGTTTTTGATATCTTTAATACATGGATAACTAATGCTTCAATCTTAAAATGGTATGTTTTAAAACAGGAGAATAAAAATGAAAATTAAATTAGGTGTTAGACTTTGGATATTGTTAATTTTAATAATATTTTCACTATTAAGTATTTTTGGAATGCCTCCTACTTTTCTTGAAAAAGGAGTACTGATAACTGAAGTTAATTCAAATTCAACAGCTTTTGATGCAGGATTTAGACAAGGACAAATTATTACTTCAATAAACAATCAAAAAATAAGTTCTCTTGAAGATTATGCTTCAATAATAACACAAAAATATCCTTCAAAGACTTCATTAAAAACAATTTTTAAAATAAAAGGTTCTGAAATTGTTTATTTTGCAAAAGAATCTCCTGATATAAGTGTTTCAGATATTCCTAAAACAAGAGTTAAAACAGGATTAGATCTTTCAGGAGGTGCAAGAGCACTTGTTAAAGCTGAAGACAAAAAACTTACATTAAAACAAGTAGAAGACCTTGTTTCTGTTACAGAACAAAGGTTAAATGTTTATGGTATTTCTGATGTTCAGGTTTCCCCTGTTTCTGATTTAGAAGGCAATAATTTCATGTTAGTGGAAATTGCAGGTGCTACACCTGAAGACATTCGTTCTCTTTTAGAACAGCAAGGAAAATTTGAAGCAAAAATAGGAAATAAAACAGTGTTTAAAGGAGGAGATAAAGATATTTCTTCTGTAAGTAGAAATCCTCCTGAAGCAATTATTGAAAGCTGTCAGGAATCTCAAGGACAGCATTATTGTAATTTTAGATTTGCAATTTATTTAAGTGAGGCTGCAGCAGAAAAACATGCTGAAATTACAGGGAATTTAGGTGTAAATGTAACTTCTGAAGGAAATTATCTTTCAGAAACACTTGATTTATATCTTGATGATAAACTCGTAAACAGCTTAAGAATTAGTGAAGGACTTAAAGGAAGAGTTACAACTCAGATTTCTATTTCAGGTTCTGGAGTTGGAGAAACACAAGAACAAGCATATAAAGCAGCAGAGGGAGAAATGCATGAACTACAGACAATACTTATTACAGGAAGTCTTCCATTTAAATTAGAAATAGTAAAGATGGATACTATTTCTCCTGTTTTAGGGCAAGAATTCACAAAAACAATTTTAATTGCAGGGGCTTTTGCTTTGATTGCAGCATCTTTAGTTGTATTTGTGAGATATAGAAATATAAAATCTTCTATAGCTTTAATTTTAATTAGTTTTTCAGAAGTAATTATAATTCTTGGAATAGCTTCTTTAATTGAATGGAATCTTGATTTACCAGGTATAGCAGGGATTTTAGCAACAATAGGTACTGGTTTTGATGACCAAATTATTATCTTAGATGAAACAAGGTCTGAAAGAAGTTTGAGTATAAAACAAAGACTAAAAAGAGCATTTGCAATTATTTTTGGTGCTTACTTTACAGCTATTGTTTCTCTTTTCCCTTTACTTTGGGCAGGAGCAGGACTTCTAAAAGGCTTTGCCTTTACAACTATAATTGGAATAACTACAGGAGTTATAATCACACGACCAGCATTCTCAGAAATAATCAAAAGAATAGAAAAAGATTGAGGAAAAAATCGAAAAGCGTGAAAAAAACAAAAAGTTGAAAGAAACGAGAAATAAGATTAATTTTATCCCTGCTAAAATTAGAAAGATTTAAATAATAGTAGGTCTATTATTTAATATGAAAAACCATGTAAAAAGGGATTTAGAAAAAGAAATTAGAAAGTATCTCGATTCCAAAGAAATTCTTGCAATAGTCGGGCCGAGAAGAAGCGGAAAAACAACTCTTGTTGAATCTATACTAAATTCTCAAAAAAAGAAAATAAACAAAATAAGTTTTGATAACCTAAAAATTTTGAAGCTGTTTGAAGAAGATATAGATGCCTTTATAGACGAGCACGTTCTTGGATATGATATAGTTTTTATTGATGAAGTCCAATATTCAAAAGATTCAGGAAAAAAATTAAAATACATTTATGATTTACACTGGACTAAGATAATAATTTCTGGGTCTAGTGCCGCAGAGTTATCCATTCAAAGTATAAAATACCTAGTGGGGAGGATTTTCACATTCAATCTTTATCCTTTCTCTTTTAGAGAATATATAAGAGCAAAAGAAAAGATGCTTGAAAAACACCTTGATTCCAAGAAAGTTTCAAAAGTAATCCTTGAAAGATTGAATGACCATCTTGAAGAGTATATCATTTATGGAGGATATCCAAGAGTGGTTTTATCAAAATCAAAGGAAGAAAAAAGAAAAGTTTTAGAAGGAATTTTCAACACGTATTTGTTGAAAGAGATTCGTGAAATTCTTGAATTAAGTGATGATTATAAACTGATTAATCTTATGAAAGCATTATCCCTACAAATAGGAAACATGATTAATTATAATGAAATATCTAACACAACAGGATTTTCATATAATGAATTAAAAAAATATTTAAATATTCTTGAAAAAACATTTATATTAAAAAAAGTAAGGCCTTATTTTACTAACAAAAGAACAGAAATTGTAAAATCTCCAAAAATTTACTTTTTTGATTTAGGTTTTAGGAATATAGTAATAGACAATTTTCAAACCGAAAGAGCAGATAAAGGAAGTATGTATGAGAATTTTGTGTTTAGTGAACTTTTATACAAAGAGATTGAAACAAAGTATTGGAACACAAAGTCCAATGCAGAAGTAGATTTCATAACAGAAAAAGAATCAGACATAATCCCTATTGAAGCGAAATCAAGTTTAAACAAAATAAAATTAACAAAATCCTTTTCCAGTTTTATTGAAAAATACTCTCCTAAAAAAGGATTTTTCCTTTCAAAGAATTTATTTGGAAAAATAAAAAAGAATGAAACAAATATAAAGTTTATTCCATTGGCTTTGATAGAAAATGTATTGGAAAAATAAACCTAAAGGCTTTGCTTTCACAACTATTATTGGAATAACTACAGGAGTTATAATCACACGACCAGCATTCTCAGAAATAATCAAAAGAATAGA
>CAZKZO010000029.1:0-4252 GCA_964557325.1 Candidatus Woesearchaeota archaeon
TGATCTAAAACTTTTACATTTCAACATCATTTCAAAAAAGTTAAAAAAATAACCGGATTAATACTTGATTTTTTAATAAGGCAAAAATCCGAAAATTATATAAATATCAAAAGGTTACATATTTTATATCATAGTGATAAACACTAAGTTTAGAAAAAAAGCTAAAACCCAGCTAAAACTAGCTTAAATACAGCCAAAACCTGTCAAAACACAGTCAAAACCCTTACTAAAATCATAATAAAAATATAAAATGAAACCATATAAGATTTTATCAGAGAAACTTGCAAGATTAGATAAAAAACTAATTACTAGTAGTGAGATTAAAAAAGATTGTGAAAAACTTTCAGTTAATTATGATTCTATTATAAAATATCTTCTTAGAAATAAATATCTTGAGAGAATTTTTAGGGGAATATTTTACGTGTATTCTATAGAAGAAAGAAAATTAGGTAAATCCGAGATGAATTTTTATGAAATTATTTCAGAGGCTTTAAGAATTAAAGGAGTTAAGAACTGGTATTTTGGTTTAGAAACTGCTTTGAAATTTAATAATATGACTCATGAATATTTTACAGTTATTTACATAATTAATGATGTTATTTTTAGAGCAAAACCAATTAAAATAAAAGGTCATAAAGTCAAATTTCACAAAACCCTTAAAAAAATGTTTGAATTTGGAATAAATAAAAAACCCTATCCACATTCAAATCCTGAAAAAACATCTCTGGATCTATATTACTTTAAACACCATGATATAAATAATTTCAGAGAAATAACAGAAAAACTTTCAAAAACAAAACTTAAGAAATATTCAAGATACTATAATAAAAAAGTTATTAAAACTGTTAATGAAATAAAATGATTCCTAAAGAAGTAATTGATTTTATATCTTTAAAAACAGAAACAACTGAAAAAGACTTAATTGAAAAAGATTTAATCTTGCATAAAATTTTACTTGTTTTGTCTTCTGATAAAAACTTCAGAAAAAATTATGCATTTAAAGGAGGAACCTGTTTAACAAAATCATATTTTGGTTATTATAGGTTTTCAGAAGATTTAGATTTTAGTTTTATTAACCAGAAAATGTTTGAGAATATTTCTAAAAAGAAAATAAGAAGAAAAATTTCTGGAGAATTAAATAAGATAATAGATATTATTAATAATTTCTGTAAGGAAAATAAATTAGATTTTAAGGGAGATAAAACCAATGAAAAATATTTTGATTTTCGAGGAGGAAATAAATTTACAACAATCAAAATTTATTATAATTCTTCACTTGATAATGTAAGAGGATTTATTAAATTACAATTTAATTTTTTAGAAAAAATGTTATTTTCTGTAAAAGATAAATATATTGAGTCAATTGTTTCTAAAGACATAAAAAAAGAATTTGAAGTAAATTTTTCAGAAAACCTTCAGTGGATTCCTAAAACACTGATATTAAAGGTCTATTCATTAAATGAAATACTTTCTGAAAAAATAAGAGCAATTTTAACAAGACAGGGTGTTAAAGCAAGAGATTTTATAGATATTTATAAAATAACATCAGGAAAGATAGAAGAACTTAATAAAATAAAGAAACAAATAATTGAAAAAACTGAATTTATGTTGGATTATGAGAAGTATTATGAAAATCTTTTATCACACAAAAAGAGTATGCCGAAATATAACAAAGGAGAAGAAAAAAGACTTTTGATTGAAGATTTTGATTCTTATTTAGAATTTTATTCTTTTTTAGAAAAATTAGAGGATTTTCTTAGAGAAGTCATGGAAGAATTAAATAGTTAATTTTAATTCTTATTCTCCTGCCAACTCCACCACTTCTCATTCCCAATAATAACATGGTCGAGGACTTTTATATCAATTATATCTCCTGCTTCAATTAACTTTTTTGTTATTTCTAAATCTTCTTTGCTTGGTTCTGAATTTCCACTTGGATGATTGTGAACAAGAATTATTTTTGATGCAGAGTTTTTTATTGCTGGTTTGAAAACTTCTCGTGGATGGAGAATTGCAGAATCCAAAATTCCTTTTGAGATTAATTCTTCTTTGATTATATTGTTTGCATTATTTAAAATCAAAACATAAAATTCCTCCTGCTTTCCATCTTTTAATCTTTCATGAAAATATTCAAAAACATCCTGTGCACAGGAGATTTTCTTTACTGGATTTTTAGATTGATTATATCTCTTTCCCAATTCTGTCATTGCCAAAATTTGCATGGCTTTTGATGGGCCAATACCTTTTATTTTTTGGAGCTCGTTAATAGAACAATCAAACAAATTATTTAATCCATGTTCTGCGATTAGGCGATTAGACATATCAATGACATTCTCGTTCAAAGAACCTGTTCTTAAAAGAATAGCAAAAAGTTCTGAATCACTGAGAGCTTCAGGACCATATTTAAGAAATCTTTCTCTCGGTCTGTTTTGTTCCGGAAGGTCTTTTATTTTCATATTTTTTAAAATTTTCATATGATTTTATAGTTTTCTTTTTTATAAAAAATACTTTTGTCCTTCAAAATTCTTTAATTCTGTAAAAAAGATGCATGCAAAAATTAATTATTAAATTATATTTTAATCTCTATCCTCGCAAAATTTTCATATTTTTTCCTTAAATTCTTTAATGTTTGTTTTGTGGTCTTTGGTTTTTAAGCATATTTTTAGAAAATAATTCTTTTTTACACATAGCCAATATTTATATTTCTCCAAAATCACCAAAAAACCCTTAATCTTAAATAATGGTTTTGGCTGGTTGATTTATGCCTTTTAAACTCTCTCCCTCATCACTAAACCTTATGAAAGAATGTCCGAGGTGTTTCTGGTTGAAAATGCATAAGGTTTGGAAAAGACCTCAAGGAATCTTTCCAAGTTTGCCAAGTGGAATGGATAGAGTTTTAAAAATCCATTTTAATAAATTTAGAGATAAAGGACAAATGCCTCCTGAATTATGTGAAGGAAAAGCAGGAAAAGAATGTTCTAATATGAGGTTATTTGATGACATGGAAAAGTTAAAAATTTGGCAGAATAATTTTAAAGGTATAAGCTGGACAGATGAAAACGGAAATAAACTTCATGGAGCTGTTGATAATATTTTGGTTAAAGGAAACAAACTTATTGTCCTGGATTATAAAACTCGTGGATACCCCTTAAAAGAAGACACAGCAGAACACTATAGAAATCAATTAGACATTTACAATTTTCTTTTGAGAAAAAATAACTACAATACAGAGGATTTTTCTTTTCTTTTATTTTATGTTCCTAAAGAAGTCACAGAAACAGGAGAAGTTATTTTTGATACAGAACTTGTAAAGATGAAAGTTAATGTAAAAAATGCAGAAAATATCTGGAAAAAAGCAATTAAATTGCTTAACTCTGATTGTCCAAGGCAGGGTTGTGAGTGGTGTGAAGGGAGATGACAGATATAAACAAAATTGAAAGGAGAATTAGAAATGTATTCAGATGAAGAAAGAAAAATACTTGAAAAACACAAAGAAATTTTTGAAATGTTAGAAGAATATGATAAAACAGGAAAACCTATTTCCAGAATTGTTGAAGAGAAATTCAGTTAAAAACCTAGATTCTTTATTCTCTCAAACCCTCATCACCATAAGGCAAACCTCTTTCTTGAACTTCTTCCCTATACCCTTGCTTATCTATCAAATACTCTCTTGTCCTGCCAATAATTCCTGTTCCAAGTCCTATACTTGCTCCTAAAAGAACACTTGCTAAACCTTTATCAAGCAATGCCTCATTAACTAAACTTGCAGCCATTAAACTATTTCCTGTAAGCATAAAAACATTTGAAGAAATAATTCCTTTCAACATAAAATTATAATTAGCATTAGCTTCATTTCTTAATTCTATAAATTTTGAATTCTTCATGAAAAATAAATAAAATTTAGGTTTAAAAGAATTATTGTGTTTATTAATCTAAAGATATTGCTGAAGCTTCAGCACCTTTAGCCCAATAAAGCCAACATGAAAGAAGTGTATAGGATTGTAATATAGAATCTACATTGTGAGGAGCATATTCTATATAACCTTTTAGCAATTCTTTTTCACCTCTAAAAAAATTCCTTATAAGGCCAAGTTCTGTTCCTTGAATTCCTAAACTACATGCATCTCCTGGAACACTTACAATTCGAAGCAACATTGTACTATTTCCTTCCTCATTCTCCATAAAGAAAAAAGGATTTCTAATTAACTTATTTTCTTTTGCTAAATTTGATTTAAAAATTATTTCTTTTCCT
>CAZKZO010000030.1:0-4174 GCA_964557325.1 Candidatus Woesearchaeota archaeon
TTCATTCACTTCCTTAGCATATTCATAAAGTTCTAAATCCAAGGGATTTTGCTTATATATAGTTTTTCTTAGTTCCTCTTTTAATCTTGCTTTTTTTTCTGCAGGCTTCTTCTCCAGGATTAATTTATTTTTCCATGTGGATTTTTTACCTGAAACCCTCAAATTTTTGTATTTTATTGGAACACCTATTTCCTTAAATAAAAATTTTAAATCTTTATCAAGATTCTCAGTAATTCCTACAAACCAGCATTTATCTAAAAGTTTTTTTGCATTTTCAAGTTTTTTCATGTCAGAGCTAAAAAACCCAAAAATAGATTTTATTTTTTGCATTCTTAAAAAATCTCCTTTAAATTTTTTGTTTATTTCTACCAAAGGAATTATTAATTTTCTTTTTTCAGGAGATTTTCTTGCAAATCCTTTATAGCGACTATTGAAGAAATTCACTGTTTCATTTTTTGAATATTTATCAAACCATTTTTCAATAGAAATTTCTTTAGATTGTGTTGCAATCCTGTTATATTGAGAAACAAGTCTTTCTGCAGGGTTTCTTATAAAAGTAATATATCTTGGTTTTTTATTTGGAAAATGTTTGTGTATTCCAAAATAAGTTTCATGCCCTGCTAAAACCCTTATTTTATTTTTTTGTTCAGGAGTTAATTCAAGAAACTTTTTTCTGCTTTCTCTTGAATCTAAATGAAAAAACTTTTCTTTAAGATGTTTTTCAAGATGTCCATTAAATGTAGTTCCACCTGATTTTGGCAAATGCAAAAATATCCAAAGAACATTATTTTTATTGATTTTCATTTTTAAGCATTTTTCTCCTTGAAATTATCATGCCAAAAAGCAAGAAATACCTGCTAATAAGTGTTGCGAAAACAGCCCCAAATACACCTTGCATCTGCCCATAAGAAACAAGCCATGAAATTAAAAAATAATTTAAAACTATATTGAGGACTGCAGAAACTACAAGAATTTTTGCTATTAGTTTAGGTTTATCTATTGAAATAAAATATGCCTTATACAAAGCAATCAAAGGTATGCTTACTAATAATATAGAAAATAATCTTAAAATATTTACTGAAGCAAGATATTCATGCCCAAAAATAATAGCTACAATATAAGATGAAAAAATAAAGACAAACAATGCAGATATTAAAGCCAATGCCAAATTCAATCTTAAAGATTTATTAAATGCTTTTTCAGTTCTCTTTTTATTTAATCTACTGAAAATAGGAAGAAGTGCTATTCCAAATCCAATTAAAGGAGCAAGAGCTGTAACAAGACTTAAAGCAGCCTTATAGTATCCTATAAAAGAAGCTTCTACAAAATTTCCCAACATAACTATATCTATTGAACCAAACACGACTTCTGAAAGAACTGTTGCAGAAATAGCAATTAAAAATAGGTTAAGTTTTTTAGTTTGATTTTTACTTAACTTAATATACTTTTCATTAAATAAAGATGTTTTTTTAGAAAGAATAAAAAATTCAAATACAGCTGCAACAAAATAAGCTAATGCTAAAAAGAAAAAGATAAGCATTAAATTAATTTCATTTGAAAGGCCTTTTTCCAAAGCAAATAAAACTGCTGAAGAAACCAATATTAACCTAAGTATCTGAAGAACAATTTCTTTTTGAAGACTACCTTTAAAATAATTTGCAGCTTGAAGTAGAGAATTTAAAAACGAGAAAATTCTGAAAAACATTATATAAAAAACACCTGCTATTAATGCAAGAAAAACAGGTTTCTCATAATAACTTGCAGAAATCCATTTTGAAGATAAAAGAAGCATTAAAATTGCAACAAATATTAAAATAAATTTTAATTTTATCAGATAAACAGTATAAGATTTAGCTTTTTTCTTATTTCCTTTTCCAAGCTCTTTTGAAATAAATCTTATTGCTGCATCACCTATGCCTAAATTAGATAATGCTGTAAATAAAACAAGTGTGGAAAGTGCAAGAGAGTAAAGACCAAAAAGCTCTGGAAGTAATAAACGAGCTAAAATAATTGTGAAAATAAGACTTCCTATTTTTGCTGTTAAAAGTGTTGAAAACTGATATATTGAATTCTTAACAGCTAAGCCAGTATTTCCAGAAAAATCCTTGTTTTTTATTCTTTTCAAAATTTCCTTTATATCTGCCTGGCTTTCTTTTAAATTAGAAGATTTCTTCATAAAGAAAATAAAATAACTTTGTTTTTATGCTTTGTGAATTGGTTTTCGATTGTTTGATTTGTTTCTGCTTATTTTCAACTTGTTTATATGTTTTAGATTAAAAGAATATTTAAATATAGGAGTTTTATAATTAGTATGGAATATAATCCTGATAAAAAAGAGGTACTTCTTAATCGGAAACTGAGCAATCTTGACAAATTTGTTTTGGATTTTTGTAAATTACTTGATGAATATGTTATTGTTTCAGGATATGTCTCTATTTTGTTTGGAAGATCGAGAGCAACAGAAGACGTGGATTTGCTTGTGCCAAAAATGAACGAAGACAAATTTTTGGAAATTTGGGAAAAAGCCAATAATTCGGGATTTGAATGTCTTAATACCTCTAATCCTAAAGAAGCATATAAAATGCTTGAAGAACATGCAATAAGATTTTCAAGAAAAAGAAACCCTATTCCCAATATAGAGTTTAAAGTTATGAAAACAAAGGATGATGAATACTCTTTCTATAAAAAAATCAGAGTTAAAACAAATAAAGAAGATATATACATCTCTCCTTTTGAAATGCAAATTGCTTTCAAACTGGATTTAGGAAGTGAAAAAGACTTGGAAGATGCTTCACACCTATATGAACTTTTTAAAGATAAACTTAATAAAGAAAAAATGGCTAAAATAATTGACCTGTTTAAAGTTAAAGATAAATTTGAACTTATAAAAAAAGAACATGGGACAAAATTCAAAAAAGCGGAATGAGGAAAAATTAAAAAATTTTAGAGAAAGACTAGATTTCATAAAATTTTGGGCAAATTACATAAAAAACCATCCTGATGAAGAATGGAGCAAACAACAAAATATGTTAATTGATTCTCAAATTGAAGAATAAATCTTTGTTTTTACGTGTTATGAAATAAAATTAAAGCTTTATTTGTATAATTTTCTGCCCCTTCTATTCCTATGCTTATTGAAAAATTCTTTTTATTTGATTTTTTTAATCTTCTCTCTAAACCAGGCCTGAATTCTAATGGCCTTAAATCTTCTTCAGGAATGAGTAAATTAAAACCCATGAAAATAGCTTCAATAGCAGGAAATTCTATTTCTTTATTAATTCCTGGTATTTTGATAGGAAATCTTACCCACAAAGGCTTTTCTTCAAAAGAATCAATTGTTTTAGCTGCAAAACCATATTGTCTTAAATGTTTAACTTCTTCGTTTAAAGTTTGATTTTTTAATATATTATAAAAATTTAATCTTTCTGATAATACCTGCATAGCTTCTTTAAATTTTTCTTCTTCATTTAAATCTCTTACTTCAGAAGTTTTAAAAATATCTTGATACATTTTTATTCTTTCTTCTAATATATCTTGTTTTATGTAAGCTATGCTTCTAGGAAAAGCCGCACCTAAATGTTTTGGAGCAGCAGGATTATTTTCTATTCCAAAAAAATCAAGAGGGCGGTCTCTCAAATCATATTCAAAAGTAAGAACTCCTTTTTTCAAGCTAGATTCAACATCTAAATCAGCACCTGATAAAAAATGAAAGCCTACTCCAGGCAAAGTATGATAATCAAAAGAAACATCTATATCTCCACAATCATAATTAAATTCTAAAAATTATACCTTATTCCAATATCTTTACAATATTTTTCTCCAGTAGCAATGTTTGTTGTTAAACTATTTTCTATCTGGCCTGCAAAATAAGGAAAAGGGTTTTTTTCTAAAGAAGTTCCAATTAAAGAACTATTCAAAGTATAAATAGCTTCTGAGGCAAGATGTATTGGAAATGATTTTTTAAAACCATCTCAAAAAGAATTTTCGTGCAATAAACTTACCAAACCAGTAATTGTCGAATTTGCAAGAGCTAATGTAGCTCTTTGAGGTATGCTTTCTACGAGAGATTCTTTTTCTGGCAGAGGAGAAATCCCAATACCTATTGTTTGTGATTTTGATTTATTAGGTAAAAAAATAAAAGGTAAAGTGCTTAACACACCTGCTTTCTTTAAAA
>CAZKZO010000031.1:0-3589 GCA_964557325.1 Candidatus Woesearchaeota archaeon
GTTTTTAACTCTAACACTTTTTATACGCTTTTGTTGGAGGTGTGTTATTGTTTTAAAAACCAAATTCATAAAATTAACATAATTGCCAAAGGTAAGAGTATAAATGCTAGGAAAACATAAAATGCTGTTTTTCTTGAAATGCAGAAAACCTTTTTAGAAGTGTATTTTGTTAGTTTCCAAAGGTTTTCTGTTTGTGGAAGAAAGACAATTGCTCCTGTTATACCGAAAAGGAATAATACAAAAAATGTTGCAAGAGCATTTACATTTCCTATAAGCAAAGAAGCAAGAAAAACATCTACTTGTGTTCCTAAACTTGCTCCGATAATAAAAGGCACAGCGCGTTTTAAATTAACTAAACGTGATACAGCTAAAGGCACAAGTAAACTAATTGTTATACTTGAAGAAAATACTATTATTGTTAGGAAAACTCCAAGAAAGTAAGCTTTTATTTTTGAATCAAAATTTTTATTAATGAATTTTTTTGCAGGTTTTTCTCCTCCAAAAACCCCTATCACAGATCTTCCAATGTATCTTAGTGTAAAAAGAAGAATTCCAAGTCCAATAAAAATCAAAATTAAACTATTGAATTTTTCAAGAAGTATTTTTGTTAAAGGTTCTGTAATCACATTAATCCAATCAGGAATTTTTCCTAAAGAAATATTGTTTCCTATTCCAGATGCAATATATAATGAAAGTTTTGAATACAGTCCAAAAATTAATTCTAATATAAACACAATGCATACTAATAATAAACTATAAATTGAGTAACAAAGACCTATTTCAAACCCATGTCTAAAATCACGGCGTTTTTGAGAAACAGTAATTAATGAGATTAAAAGTGCAGTAATTGCAGTGCCAATTAACGCTCCCATTAAAATATATACTGCTGTATTGAAGTTCAAGATTTCAGTTCCTGTAAAAGTAGCTACAATACTTCCTATTGCTCCTGAACTTTGTACAAGTACTGTTGAAAACCACCCTGTGGCTATTGCTTTTATAGGATTCATTTCATTGACAAAAAATTGATGTAAGTTTGGAGCTAGTAATGAGGAAGCACTTTTTATTATTTGAATGGCTAGAATAAAAAGATATAGAAAAAGCACAAGACGCAATCCAGAGAAAATTCTTTCTTTATAATTTAAATTTTCTTTTGCCACGCTCTTTTTCATATAAAAATTAAATAAATTTAATTTAAGTAATTTATTGAATGTATGAAATTTAAATGTATTTGTAAATAGTATTTTTTAAAGAAGATTGGATAATTTATTACATTTAATTTAAAAATTACGTTTCTTTTAGAATTTTAGGAGGAAAAATGTTTGAAGGTATAATTGGTTTAATTAGTTTAATTTCAGCAATATGGGTTATTTATGATGTGTTTGCAGTCAATAAAAAGCTTAGAAAAGATGCGCTTTTAAAAATCATCTGGACAATTGCAGCAATTTTATTCAGTATAATAACAGCAATAATTTATTATTTAGTATACAAGAGATAATTTATTTTTTCTTTTTAGGTCTGCCTCTTCTGTCTCTTGAAAAAGCTGAAATTAGTTTATCATCAACTTTAATTTTTCTATATTTTTTACCATGTTTTGTTCTTACAGCACTTTTTCTTAAAATATCCTCAATCTGTTCTCTTAATGAAAGCATATTTTTTTTAGCTCTTTTAGAAAGAGTTTTTTTAACTTCCTCGTCTAAGTTAATAGTTATACTTGGCATTAATACTTAAAGAAAAATTATTATTTAAGTTTTTGGTTATTTGATTTTTGATTATAATTTTCCTTAGGATTATTTTATCTATTTATTGAAATTTTAAGATTTATTTAACATTGAAATTTAAAATTATTTATTAACCTTAAAGTAATGCATAATCTTTAAAAGAGAGTTTTTGTTGAATTTTTTATGGAACAAAATAAAAAAGAAGGTGAGGAACAAACTACTCCTGTCCAACAAGCTGAATCTCAGCCTCAACAAGGAGATGCAGAAACAGGACCAGAGCAGGAAGCTCAACCAGTTCAAAACGAACAAACACAACAAGCAACACCTGCACAACCAACACAACAGACTGAAGATGTTCCGAGTCTTCCAGATAAACCACAAGTTTCAGATGAGCAAAGTGCTACTCCTGCTCCTGTAAGTGGAGAACAAACATCTCAACCACAAGGAGAACAAGGACAACAAACTCCGGCTCAACCACAAACTGAGCAGGTACAAAAGCAAGCACAAGAATCAGAAGAAACAGCTCAAGAGCAATCTGAAGAACAAACTTCTCAATAAAGAAGTTTTTGAATTTATTTTTCTTTTTATTTTTTTATTTAAAATTATGTTAAATTTATGATATTTTTCTAGATTTGTTTGCATCTGATTTTGTTAGGTATTGAAGTAAATGCTTTTTTCAATCTTTTAAATTCTATGATGTTATTTGCGAATTGCCTTAAAACATATTACATTAAATTTATATATAATAATTTGTTTTTTTGGTTATGAATCCTAGAAATTTGTTCAGTACTTTGTTTATTTTAATAGTTGTAGTTTTATTAGTTTTTTATTGGTTTATTCCCACAAACACTCTTGAATTTGAAATTTCTAATTCTAATTCTAATTTTAGTGTTGACGCGATAAATTCTAATATGCAATTTTATGAAAACATGAGGTTTCCAAAAAAGGAGATTTCCTATAAAATCCATGGATGTCCTTTAGGAAAAAAAGGAGAAATGCAGTCTGCTTTTGAAATCCTTGAAAATAAAACAATGCTTGAGTTTTATTCTGTTTTAGAAAATGAAGAGATTTATGTAAGTTGTGATAGTGGAACAAAAATTAAAGAAGGACTTTTTATTGCAGGTGAAGGAGGTCCTACAAACATAACCAAGTCAGGAGAATTTAATGTAATTACAAGAGGAACTATTCTTTTAATAAGGGATTCTGGTTGTGCAAAACCCAATATAGCAATTCATGAACTTTTACATGTATTAGGATTTAATCACTCTCAAAATCCAAGCAATATCATGTATCCTGTAAGCAAATGCAGTCAAACAATTGGTGATGATATGATTAAATTTATAGATGAAATTTATTCTTATCCGCCTTATTCAGATTTGCTTTTTGAAAATATTAGTGCAGTAAAAAAAGGAACTTATTTTGATATTAATATGACTTTAAGAAATTCTGGATTAAAAGATTCAGGAGAATTTGAAGTATTTATTTATGCTGATGATAAAGAAATACATGATGTTGATTCTGAATCTCTTGATATTGGTGCAGGAAGATTGATTGTTTTGTCAAATGTATTTAGTCTTCAGAAAAATTTAGAAGAGCTGAAATTTGTTATTAATTATTCTGGTAAAGAGTTAAGTAAGGACAATAATGTAAAAATATTAAAAATAAAGAAATAAGATAAGAGGATTATTCATAGTCTAATTCAAGATTTTCAACTTCTTCGTCAAAGTCGTCCTCAAAGTCCGGAGATTCATCATCCATTTTAGATTTTCACCTCGTTTTGTTGCAATTTTAAAAGTGAATTAGTTTTTAAATATTTCTGTGAAGGAAAATCTTTAATCAAGAAGTTAGTTTAAATAAAAATAAGTGTGTGT
>CAZKZO010000032.1:0-3573 GCA_964557325.1 Candidatus Woesearchaeota archaeon
CTTTGATACTAATGTAAACTTTGCAATAAATCTTTTAAAACAAAATTATAATCCTGAAGCAAAACTTTATGAATGTCATAAAAACTCTGCTGGTGAGTTTGAAAAAGTAACTTATTCTGGATGGCAAAGAGCTTTAAGAAGTTATAATGGATGGAATGCTCCTCCTAATTGTGATACAGGGAATACACAATATGTAGATGATGTTATTAGTGTAAAGCAGGCCTCTACTTTCCAGAATCTTTTTCCTGAATGTGTTTGATTGATGTTAATATTTTTAAAAACAAACACTTTTAAATACAATTATTTCTTGAATTTTATATGGGCCTGTAGCTCAGCCTGGATAGAGCGTCAGCCTTCTAAGCTGAAAGTCGCAGGTTCAAATCCTGCCGGGCCCGTTTAGTAAAGTGTATGAAAGAAAGTATTTTATGTGGGGATGGCGAAGTGGTTAACGCACCCGGTTGCAGCCCGAGTATTCGTGGGTTCGAATCCCACTCCCCACTTAGGATTCAGTAATCAGTTTAAAAATATCTAATTTTTGGATATGATTTAAATTTCAACAACTTCTAAATCTTTTGGAATAATTGTGTTTTTAAAATCTTTTTTTGCATATTTTAAGAGTTCCCCAAACTTGTTTTCATACCTATCACTGATATGAACTAAAGCTAGTTTTTTTGCTTTGGATTTTTTAGCTATATCAAGAACTTGTTTAAGAGTAAGATGTTTTCTTTCTTTTGCAAGTTTTTCTTCACCTTGTTTAAAAGTTGATTCAATAACAAGCAAATCAGAGTCTTTAACAAAAGATTTTATTTTTTTGTTTAGTGAAGTGTCCATTACAAAACAAATCTTTTTATCATCTTCTTTAAATGCCAGGTTTTTTGCTTTGTATTTTTTACCTTTATATTTTAAATCTTTTCCTTGTTTTAATGTTTTAAGATGTTTTCCTGAAGGAATTTTATGTTTTTTTAGTTTTGATTTATCTATTTTTATTTTTCCTTTTTTTACAAAGCAATATGCATTATTTGGTGTGCCATGGGTCATTTTTTCAGTTTTGATATAAAATTCGTCTGTTTCCAAAAATTTACCTGAAATTTCTTTTACTTGTATTTTTACATTTGTATATGAAGGAAATGTTTTCAAAAGATTTTTTATATGTGTTTTAATATTTTTTGGACCAAAGATTTGAAGTGTTTTATTGTAATTATTTAAAGAAAGTGTCTGCAATAGTCCTGGAATGCCTAAAACATGGTCTCCATGCCAATGTGTTATAAGAATTTTATCTATTTTACAGGGAGATATGTTTGCTTTTCTAAGTTGTCTTTGAGTTCCTTCTCCACAGTCAATTAAAATATTTTTTCCTTTATATGTTAAAAGAAAACCAGGGTGGTTTCTTTTTTTTGTAGGAAAAGCTCCGCTTGTTCCAAGAAAAGTTATCTTTATTTTTTCAGACATGCATAACTAAGGAAATCTTTATTTAAAAGTTTACCTTAAAGAAATCAAATTACTCTTTTTTTAAGGCTGTAGAAGCTGGAGAAATAAATATTATTGTGTCTCCTCTTAAAAAAGTCAATCCAAGATTTCTTTTTATTTCGTTGTTCTCCATCTCCTTTATATTATCCAATACTAAATTAATATGGATATCAAAGGCAAGTAAGGTTCCAACAAATTTCTTGTCTCCTTTTAAATGTACTAAAACTTCTTTTCCTTTAGACTGGTTCAAAAGGTCAAGAGGTCTTTCTATTTTGTTAACCATAAGATTTTATTTGAATTTATGTATTTAAATCTTTGGTGTAATAAAATTTTTTAGTCTTCTTTAATTATGGTTTTATCTATGAATTTTTTGTGAATATTTCGTTATATTTTTAATAGAAAGGTATTTAAACAAAAAACATGATTTTTCAGTATGAAATATGGACGAAAGAAAACAGGCGGTAAATATAAGAAAGCGAGAAAAAAGAAATCTTATGAAAGGGCTGGACAGAAAACAGAAGTTAGATTAGGTGAAGAAAAGAGAAAAACTAAAAAAGTTACTGGCGGTAATAAAAAAAGATTTCTTTTGAAAGGAAATTATGTTAATATTGAAAGAAAAAAAGGCAATAAAAAATTTGAAATAAAAAATATATTAGAGACACCTTCAAACCGCTTTTTAGCAAGGCAAAATATTATTACAAAAGGAACAATTGTTGAAACTTCTGCAGGTAAAGTTAGAATTACTAATAGGCCAAGTCAGGAACCTGTAATTAATGGTGTTTTGATTGAAGAATAAATTTAAAATACCTTTTAAATTAGAACATTTCAAATAATATTTTTAACTTTTTCAAAAAAAGACTTTTACTACTTTTATATACTATAAAAACAGAAAGTTTTTTAAAGGGAAATCCTTTTTAAAGATTACGATAAATTTAAAAATAACTATTTAATATGGCTTTTATCAAAAAATGTCCTGAATGTGATAGTGTACATTTAACCTATGATCCTCATCTTGGAGAAGTTATTTGTAATGATTGTGGATTAGTTGTTGAGGAAAAAATGGTTGATAGTGGGGTAGATTTGTCTGGAAAATTTGATAAATCTGAGAAAAAAGGGCGTGGAGGTGCTCCGACAAGTATACAAAAATTTGATAAAGGACTTACAACTAATGTTGGTGAGATTTCTGATATTTATCGTTTAGACCCTAAGCAGACAAGAAAGTTTCTAAGACTTAAAAAGTGGCAGGAAAGAGTAAGTACAAGTATTGAAAGAAATTTGCGTCTTGCTATGGCTGAATTAAGGGTTATTGCTTCTTATTTAGATTTGCCTAACGTGGTTAGAGACGAAGCTGCAAGGATTTATAATTATGTTTTACAAAGAGGTTTGGTAAGAGGAAGAAGTATGGAGTCTGTTATTGCTGCATGTCTTTATGCTGCATGTCGTTCTTATGGAATTCCAAGAACATTAGATGAAATGGCGACTGCTTCTGATGTAGAGAGAAAAGAAATTGGAAGAACATATAGGTTTATTATAAGAAAATTAGGAATTAAAGTAAAGCAAAGTTCACCTAAAGATTATATATCTAGATTTTCATCTGTTCTAAAACTTTCTCCAAAAACTCAAAATGATGCTCTTAAAGTTTTGAAAAGAGCTGAAGAAGTTGAACTTACTTCAGGAAGAGGTCCTGCAGGAATTGCAGCAGCTGCACTTTATGTTGCAGCTTTAATGAATGATGAGAAAAAAACCCAAAGAGAGGTTGCAGATATTGCAGGGATTACAGAAGTTACAATAAGAAATAGATATAAAGAACTTATTGAGAAACTTGATTTAGAAGATAAAATCAAACAAAAAGAAAAAGAAAATAAGAAAAAGAAATAATTCTAAAACTTTTTATATATTTGATTAGTTTCATTATTGCTTGTAAGCGGGAATGCCGGAGTGGTCAAACGGGTTTGGTTAAGGACCAAATGGCTTAGTGCCTACGAAGGTTCGAGTCCTTCTTCCCGCATAGCGATTAGCCATACGCTTCGGCAAATACTGAGTAAAAATCAAAGGAGTTTATCACCCAGACAAACACTGAGTAAAAATCAAAGGAGTTTATCACCC
>CAZKZO010000033.1:0-3211 GCA_964557325.1 Candidatus Woesearchaeota archaeon
ACCTTTCTAGATTAATAAATTCTGCTTCTATTAAAAGTTTAGAGGCAAAGGTAACTTAAAAAACACTTCATATCTTATTGAAGAAATTTCTTTTTCATAAATTACTGAATCAATCTATAAATACCAACAAATTTAAAAACAAAATTTCTTATCTATTTTAACATGGCAGATGATTTAACAAAAAAAATAAGAACATTAATGGATGATCAAGAAAAAATTAGAAATATAGCTATAGCTGCTCATATTGACCATGGTAAAACAACTTTTTCTGATAATCTTCTTGCTGGAGCAGGAATGATTTCTGAAGATTTAGCAGGAAAACAAAGAGCATTAGATTTTCATGAAGATGAAGCATCAAGAGGAATTACAATTGACTCTGCATCTGTAAGTATGGTTCATAAAATTGAAGGACACGACCATTTGATTAATCTTATAGATACTCCAGGACATGTTGATTTTGGAGGAGATGTTACAAGAGCTATGAGGGCTGTAGACGGGTGTATAATTTTAACTTGTGCTGTTGAAGGTGTAATGCCTCAAACAGAAACTGTTGTAAGACAAGCTTTAAAAGAATTAGTTAAACCTGTATTATTCATAAATAAAGTGGATAGGCTAATTAAAGAAGTTAAATTAACTCCTGATGAAATGCAAGCAAAATTTGTAAAGATAATTGACCATGTGAATAAACTTATTGAAGCTATTGCTCCAGAAGGTTATAAAGAAAAATGGAAAGTAAGTGTTAGTGATGGAAGTGTAGCTTTTGGTTCTGCCTTTCATAACTGGGCATTAAGTTTCCCATATATGAAATCAAAAGGAATTACATTTAAAGATATAATTGATGCCTATGAAAATGACAAAGTAAAAGAGCTTGCAAAAAAAGCACCTATTCATGAAGTTGTCTTAAACATGACAGTAAAACACCATCCTAACCCATTAAATGCTCAAAAATACAGGATTCCAAAAATATGGCATGGTGACGCAAATTCAGATATTGGAAAAGACTTATCTAATTGCAACCCAAAAGGAGAACCTATTTTTGTTCCTATAAAAATAGTTGTTGATAAACATGCAGGAGAAGTAGCTGCAGGAAGATTATTTTCTGGAACTATAAATCAAGGTGATGAAGTTTATATGAATCTTGCAAAACGTAAAGTAAGAGTTCAGCAAGTTTCTGTATATAAAGGAGCACAAAGAACAATTGTGGATGGAGTAAGTGCAGGAAATATTGCAGGAGTAGTTGGATTAAAAGATGTTTTTGCAGGAGAGACAGTAAGTAAAAAACCAATAGAACCATTTGAAGCTATAAAACATTTATTTGAACCTGTTGTTACAAAATCTATTGAAGCTACAAAAGCTGCTGACTTGCCTAAATTAATTGAAGTTTTAAAACAGGTAAGAAAAGAAGACCCTTCTGTTAAAATTGAAATTGATGAAGATACTGGAGAGAGTTTGATTTCAGGAATGGGTGAATTACATTTAGAAATTATTGAAAATAGAATTAAAACAGAAAAGGGGTTAAATGTTAAAACCTCCTCTCCAATTATTGTTTATAGAGAAACAGTTGGAAAAGAATCTCCTGCTTATGAAGGCAGATCTCCAAATAAGCACAATAGTTTTTTTATGAAAGTAGAACCATTAGATGAAAAAACATATCAAGAAATTAAAGAAGGAAATGTTCCGGAAGGGAGAATAAAAAAGAAAAATCAAGCAGTTTCAGATGCTCTTTCAAAATTAGAATGGAGTGGAGATGAAATAAGAAATGTCAGAGACATCTATAAAGGAAACATACTAATGGATGAAACACGTGGAGAAGTTCATATTGGTGAGGTTATTGAAATGATAATGGATGCTTTTGAAATGGTAATGGACCAAGGGCCTTTAGCAAGGGAACCTTGTATGAAATTAAAAGTTTCTTTAGTAGATATAAAACTTCATGAAGATGCAATCCATCGTGGTCCAGCACAAGTCTATCCTGCTGTAAGAGAAGGAATTCAGGAAGCAATGAAAAGAGCAAATGCTTACTTGCTTGAGCCATTGCAGGTCCATGTTATTGAAATGCCTGACAAGTTTCTTGGAGAGGTTACAAAACTTGTTGGAAGTAAGAGAGGACAAATGCTTGGAGTTGAACAAGAAGGAATTCAGGCACAAATGAAATCTAAACTTCCTGTTGCAGAAATGATTGGATGGAGTAATGATTTAAGGTCAGCTACAGAAGGAAGAGGAACAAGTTCAATTTTAGACCAGCTTTTTGAAAAAGTTCCAGCATCAATACAAGACGAAGTAGTCAGAAAAATAAGAAACAGGAAAGGATTGGCCGAGAATCAATAATTATTTTTCTTAGAATAAAACAGAAATCATCATTAACAAAGCAAAAATAATCACAAACCATCCAAAGTTAATTTTTCTTGAGAGTTTCATTAACCCGTGTATTGTTGCCATGCCAAAAATAAATGAAGCAAGCAAACCATAAAGAGCTGTGCTTGAAAAAATATTAATTAAATCAGCATAATTTAAAATTAAATTTCCAAAGAGGACAACAGGCAAAGACATTAAAAAACTTAATTTTAAAGCAGTAGTATCGTCAAATTTCCTAAGTAATAAGGCTGAAATTGTTATTCCTGAACGAGAAACCCCGGGAAGTGTAGCAAAGCCCTGTGCAATTCCTGCAATAAAAGAATCTTTATTCTTAAGACTTTTCTCGTGTCTTATTCCTTTAGATTTTTTCTTTACCTGAAACACCCCTGTTATCAAAAGCAAAAAACCAACTGCAAGAGAAATCACTTTTCCTGTAACTTCAATTCCAGATTCAAAAAAAGAAATTATAGTCAAAAATATAATTCCTATAAAAGCAGTTACAATTGTTGAAACTAAAATAAAATTAAACACAACTAATTCTTCATTAGGCATTTTTTTATATTCAAAAGCTGTTTTAATTAACTCAAAAACATCTTTCCTAAAATAAATTGCAGCAGATAAAAAAGTTCCAAGATGCAAAAATAAAGCAGAATGTAGAAGAAAACTTAAATCACTAATTCCAAAAAAATTTGTCATAACTAAAATTGTAAAAGCACTTGAACTGATAGGAAACCATTCTAAAATCCCCTGAATAATTCCAAGAAAAATGTATTGAATAATTGTAAGCTCCATAAAAACAGAAAGAAAAAAGCTAATTTAAATCTATCCAATAAAACCCCAAAGCAAAAATTAAAGC
>CAZKZO010000034.1:0-3121 GCA_964557325.1 Candidatus Woesearchaeota archaeon
AAAGAAAACTGCGCGCGTCTCTCCTATCGGGTGGGAGAAAAAATATTATTTCCTATTTCTTCGTTTAAACTCTAACTTTTAGGCATTCTCAAAAATTGTGACTAACAATATATTTAACCTAATCTATTTAAATAAGGTTTTATTAATTCTTGTATGGAAATAAAGAAAATATCAGAAAATATTTATGAAATACCTAAACAAGGAAAAATGAATGTTCCTGTAAAGATATATGCATCTGAAAACTTAATAAAAGATATTAAAAAAGACAAAACTCTAGAGCAGGCAAAAAATGTTGCACAGTTGCCTGGAATAATTAATCAATCAATTGTTCTTCCAGATGCACACCAGGGTTATGGTTTTTCAATAGGAGGTGTTGCAGGATTTGATGCTTCTAAAGAAGGCAAAGGAGTTATTAGTCCTGGAGGAGTAGGTTATGATATTAACTGTTCTGTAAGATTACTTAGAACTAATTTAACAAGAAAAGATTTAGAAGAAAATAAGGAAAAAATTGCTACAGGATTAAGTAGAAAAATTCCTTCTGGTCTTGGAAGAGGAAGCTCTTTTCAAGTTTCTCATGAAGAATTTAAAAAGATTTTAACAAGAGGAGCACAATATCTTGTAAAAAAAGGTTATGGCAAAAAAGATGATTATTTGCATTTAGAAGAAGAGGGGTGTTTAGAAGGAGCAGACACAAGCAAGGTTTCAGACAAAGCAATCAAAAGAGGGATAGGACAATTAGGAACTCTAGGTTCAGGAAATCATTTTTTAGATGTTCAAATTGTTGATGAAATTTTTGATAAAGATGTGGCAGAAAAATTCAGACTGGAAAAAAATCAGGTTGTGATAATGATTCATTGCGGTTCAAGAGGATTAGGGCATCAAATAGCTTCAGATTATATTAAAAAAATGGAAAAAGAATATGGTTTTAAAGATTTGCCAGACAGAGAACTAGTTTGTGCTCCTATAAACAGCAAATTAGGAAAAGACTATTATTCTGCAATGGCTTGTGCAGTTAATTTTGCTTTTGCAAATAAACAAATAATGGTTTATTGGATTAGAGATGAATTAGAAAGAATTTTTTCTCATTCAAAAAAAGTTGATGTTGAAGTTGTTTATGATGTCTGTCACAACATTGCTAAATTTGAATATTATGATTTTGGCTCTGGCAAAAAGAAAGTTTGTGTTCATAGAAAAGGTGCTACTCGTGCATTTGGGGCAGGAAGAAAAGAAATTCCAAAAGCTTACAGAGAAATAGGACAGCCTGTCTTAATTCCAGGAAGTATGGGAACTCCAAGTTATGTTTTAGTAGGAACAAAAAAATCAGAAGAAATGACTTTTGGTTCATCTGTTCATGGTGCAGGAAGAAATATGTCAAGAAGTAAAGCCCTAAAGAAATTTTCTGGAAAAAATTTAATGAAAGAGTTAGAAAAAAAAGGAATTACAATTAAATCTGGTTCAATGAAATCATTTACCCAAGAAGTTCCTGGAGTTTACAAAGATATTAATGAAGTGGTTAGAACAGTTCATGATTTAGGGATAAGCAAAAAAGTCGCAAAATTAATTCCAAAAATTGTTATTATAGGATGATTTTTATATCTATCCTCAAGTGACAACAAATAGAAAACTTTAAATAGTAAATTTAATATATTTTAATACGTTAAATAAGGTATAAAACAATGATTAAACCTTTAAAAAAAAGTTTATTTGCATTGCCTTTAGCTTTTGCTATGTTTCTTCCTGGTTGTGATAGTGGTGTTGAACCTGAACCAAACAAGCCATGTAGTGTTAGTTTAAGTGCTAATCCTGTTTCAGGAATTTCACCTTTAGAAGTAAATATAAATGCAAATGCAAGTGACCCTGATGGTTCTCAAGACATAAGTTCTTTTAGTCTAAAAGACGGAAATAAAACAATTACAACTTCTTTTCCTTTTAATGGAACAGAAGAATATAATTCAAGCACAACCTTGACAGCAAGATGTAATTCTTCAGGTGGTGGGGATTCAAAAAATATGTATATTGAAGTTTTAGAGCCAGTAATAAATCAAACAGCTGTTTTAGAAAACCAGATTAATTTAAATTATTCTTTAAATGTTCAAAATGTCCTGTTACCTGATACTTTAAAAGTGTTTAAAAATCAAGAGGATTTTGCAAAAAGAACAATAACTGAATCAAGCTATCAGGAAACATTTAGTGGCTTGGAAAAAGGAACTTATGATTTTAAATTTAAAAACAATACTGAAACAGAAGAAATACCAAATTATATTCCTGAAGCAGATTTTAATGATTTAGAAAAAAGTTTTAAAGAAGATTCTGAATTAGTTTGGGATTTAGAACAAAAACTGAAAAACGCTGATAATAATCCTGAAGACAATCCTGTTCCATTGGTAAGTGTGACATCTCTTGACAATAAAACCCAGACAAGTTTAGAAGGATATGAAGCAAGATTAAGTGCAACAGAAGGAGAAACAGGAGAATCACTTGTTGAAATCACATATGGAAGTGCAGAAGGAGGATTTAATTCTGATACTTTGAATATTTTGGTGGAAGAAGGTGCCAAATATGTGTTTAATCCATTTATCCAACCAAACCAGGCAAACCTAAATTGGTATGGTTCAGGAGATGTAAATAATGATAATAATAGAGATATGAGTGATGTGCAAAGATTAGTAGATATTATAGAGAGTAATTTTTCTGATGCAAACGATAATAGGCTTTTAGACAGAGCAGATGTAAATGGTGATGAAGTTGTTGATAATAATGATAAGCAAATGCTTGAAGAAAGAATTGATGGAACAAGAACTTACTTGCCTGGAGAATGGGGGCAATTAGAAACAAAGGAAGAAAGAGAAGACTGGCTTGAAAAAATGCTTGCAATTGACAAAACAGATGAAAGAGAGTATATTCCTGGAGAATTTATTTGTGGAGATTTTGCAGCTCAGACAAGATTAAATTTTCATGGATTTCCTGAATTAGGATTTGATGAATCAACAGGATTAACAGATAATGGAAGATTTAATATTCCAACATATTATGTCACTCTTGGATTTCATGCAATAAACACTACAATCACTGGAGATAATATAAGAAATTTTACAGATTATTATTTTTCAGAACCTCAAAA
>CAZKZO010000035.1:0-2977 GCA_964557325.1 Candidatus Woesearchaeota archaeon
TCCCTCATTTCCCAATAACAAATCGCATTTGGAACCTTTGAAATTTTATATCCTTTTCTTTTTACCTTTTCATTAAAAAAAGTATCCTCACCAATATCCAAAGCTTCAGGATATCCTTTAACTTTTCTCCATACTTCTTTATTAAAAATTATATTTCTTGAGGAACCATATCTTTGAGTGATTTTTTTCGCCAAAGCTTTTTGAAAATTTGTTTTTCCAATAGGAATTGTTTTCCCAAAACTAACTTTTCCATTGAAATCTTTTATTAGATTTCCCAACCAATCTTTTTCATATTTTGTTCCAGCATCAATACTTGCTATAATTTTATTTTTTGCCTTTTTTATGGCATAATTTCTGCCTTGAGAAATATTAAATCCTTTTTTTTGGAATACCTTTAATTTTTCATTTTTTTTAGCATGTCTTTTGAGAATTTCAAAAGTTTTATCATTTGAGCCCCCATCAACAATAATAATTTCATCAAGTTTTTGGGTTTGATTTAAAATAGAATCAATAAATTCTTCTATATTTTTTTCTTCATTTAAAACAGTGCTTATGACAGATACTTTAATTTTCATTTTTGATAAGGATATCCTTTTTCTTTATACATTTTTCCTGCAATTTTTTCGAAAGTCTTTTTATCTTTTTCAGACATTTTTGAGAGCCATTTAGTTGTTCTCTTTTTATCTAAAGGTTTGCTTAAACCAGGGTGATCTTTGTGTTTATCTACATTTTTTCTTTTATAAAAATTTTCTAATTTTTTCTTTGTAAGAGGTTTTAAATCCATAAATTTGAATATTTTATCTGTTGTTTTTTTAGGATTTTCAATTAAGTCCTCATATTTTATTTCCAAGTATCTTTTATCATCTTTAAATTCTTTGCCCCTGTTTAAATACATTATCCACTGTCTACAACACCAAGCATAATTCCACTCTTTTCTCCAAGGAGGAAGAAGCCAAAATCTTTGTGACATAGTTGCATTTTTCCCATCCCTCATTATATGGATGATTTTGCTGTTAGGGAAGTACTTGAAAGTATCTTTAATAAACATAACATATTTTGGATGTTTGAACATGACTTTTTTAGCTTTTTGTTTCTTTTTGAAAAGTTTAGAAACCTTATCTGTATAAAGAATTAAATCATGTTTATACTTCTCTAAGCGTTTTATTTCTTTGTCTGTAAGTTTAAAACCTTTTTTAAGTCTCCATTTGTCATGAAGTTCTTCAAACGGAAAAATTTCTATTCCAGGACTTGCAATATCTTTATGCTGTTCTAAAACTGCTCTAAGCAAACTTGTTCCTGAACGCGGAAAACCACCTATGAAAATTAAAGGCTCGTGAGAAACAGATTTTTTCCTGCCATAAAAAAAAGCCCTTATTTTGTTTGCTAATACCCATCCTGAAGACATTCCTTTAGATAGTCTAAATATAAGTTTATCTAAATATGGGAATTCTTCTCTTCCTATTATAAAAAATGCTATCACGCTTTTAATTATTTTTTCAAATTCTTTTTTCATAACCTATTCTCCTATAAGTTTTTCCTGCAATTTTTTCAAAAGTCTTTTTATCTTTTTCAGACATCTTTTTTTCCCATTTATTAATATTTTTTTTATTAAGAGGTTTTCTTATATTAGGGTGGTTTTTATACTTTTTAGCCCCTTTGTTTTGCCTGTATTTAAAGAGTGTTTTTTCAGAAATTTTTTTTACATTTATGAAATCTGTTATTTTATCAATGTTTTTTTTAGGATTTTTTAATAAATCTTCATATTTTATTTCAATATAATTTTTATTTTCACTGAATTTTTTACCTTTATTTATGCAGACAACCCATTGTCTACAACACCATGAATAAGGCCAGTTTTTTTTATTTTCAGGCAAATCCCAATATTTTTGTGACATAGTTGCATTTTTTCCATTTCTTATTAAATGAATAAATTTTGCATTAGGATAATACTTAAAAATTTCATTGATGAGTAATATGTGTTTTGGTTGTTTAAGAAGCACAATCTTAGATTTTGTTTTTTTCTTAAATAAATCAATTATTTTCTTATTACTTTCAATTAATTTTTTTTTATTTAATTTTAATTTTTTAATTTCTTTGTTAGTAAATCCAAAATAATCTTTTAGAACTTTTTTATTTAAGATTGTCTGAAAAACATTTACTTCTCCAGAAGGACTTGCAATATCTTTATGTTGTTCTAACATGACTTTTAAAAGACTTGTTCCTGAACGCGGAAAACCACCTATAAAAATTAAAGGCTCGTGAGAAACAGATTTTTTCCTGCCATAAAAAAAAGCCCTTGATTTATTCCCTAGTTCCCAGCCAGAATGTTTTTTATTAGTAATTTTAAAGATAAATTTATCAAATAATTCTATCCCGTCTTTTCCTGTAAAGAGAAATTTTAATGTTTTTTTCATTTATAAAACCCCTAATATATGTTCTAATTTCATAATGTTTTTAAAGAAATTGCCCTCTTAAATATTATGCAAGAAAAAACTATAAATGTTTATTTTAATCCTGGCGTTCATCCTCAATTTGATGAGATTATTAATTATCCTCCAAAAAATGTAAAATACTTCCTTTCTAGACCCACAGGAGACCATAATGATGACAAGGTTAGAAAAAAAAGAGAATGGATAGCTAAATTACATGCTTCTGGAATACCACGAATGTCTTTTATTAAAAATTCAGATAAATATGATATAATTCATTCTACAAGAGGAATTTTAATACCAAATAAAAAACCATGGATTGTAGATATTGAATCTGGTGCAGCTTTTTCAGGTTTAAATTGGAATTATCTTAAAAATCCCCTTATGCAAAAAATAATCCGTAAATTTCTGTCTTCAAAATACTGCAAAAAAATAATTCCTCAAAGCAACGCTGCAAAAAAAAGTTTGCTTGAAAACCTCGATTGCAGAGGTTTTGAACATAAAATTGAAACACTTTACCTTGCATGGCATCCAAATAAACTTAAAAG
>CAZKZO010000036.1:0-2800 GCA_964557325.1 Candidatus Woesearchaeota archaeon
TGAGTTAGGGTTCATGTACCTACAAGGATAAAAGAACTTTTAAGGGTTTTGTAAAGGTTGTTTAGTTGAAGGGAAATTGTTAAAAATAAGGATTCTCTAAGTATTTCATGACAAAAGATACATATAAAACACCTGAAAACAAAGCCAGACACGAAAAAATCAATCCTCTTTTGAGAAAAGCAGGATGGAAAATTCAAAGTTATAAAAATGCAAATCCTGGTTCTGCAAAAGGTGTTGCTGTAGAATTTTTTCAATTAAGCAAGGATGTTGGAGAGGCGGATTATGTTTTATTTGTTAATGGTGTTGCTGTTGGAGTTATTGAAGCTAAAAAAGTTGGGATGACTTTGCGGGGAAAAGAGCCACAGACAGCAAAATATTCAGAGGGTTTTCCGGATGAATTTGAAAAAGTTGATGATGAATTACCTTTTCTTTATGAATCTTCAGGAACAGAAACACACTTTACTAATAAATGGGATGCAAAGCCAAGAAGCAGAGAGGTTTTTGCTTTTCATAAACCCGAAACATTTGAAGAGTGGATTAAACAAGGTAAGAAGAGTAACTTGAGGTATAATCTTTTCTTAAATAAAAAATATGAAAATAAAAATCTTTGGTCTGCTCAGGTTAGGACAATTAAAAATTTAAAGGAATCTTTGTCTAGGGGAAATTCAAAGTCATTAATTCAAATGGCAACCGGTTCTGGAAAGACATTTACTGCTGTTAATATTTGTGAGGATTTAATTACAAATGGAAAAGCAAAGAGGATTTTGTTTTTAGTAGATAGAACAAATTTAGGAGAGCAGACAGAGCAGGAGTTTGAGAATTTTATTGTTCCTAATGATGGTAGAAAATTTACTGAATTGCATAATGTTCAGTTGTTAAAAGGAAATAAAATAAGTGATTCAACACAGGTTTGTATTTCTACAATTCAGAGAATGTATTCTATAATTAAAGGAGAAAAACTAACCGAACAAGAGGAAGAAGATGAAAAATTTTTAGATGCTGTATCTGGAGAGTATGAAGAGTTGAAATATAATTCAAAAATTCCCATTGAGGCTTTTGATATAATTATTGTTGATGAATGCCACAGGTCAATTTACAAACTTTGGAGACAGGTTTTGGAATATTTTGATGCATTTTTAATTGGTTTGACTGCAACTCCTTCTAAATCAACTATTGGATTTTTTAATAAAAATTTAGTTATGGAATATGGGCATGAAGAAGCTGTTGCAGATAATGTAAATGTGGATTTTGATGTTTATGATATTAGGACAAAAGTTACAAAATCAGGAAATAAGATTCCTAAGGGAGAGACAATTATCAAGAGAGACAAAAGAACAAGACAGAAGAGATGGGAGACTCTGGAAGATGAGGTTAATTATAGTGCAGATGCTTTAGATAGAAAAGTTGTTTCTAAAGATCAGATAAGAACAATTATCAGAAGTTTTAAAGATAAAATGTTGCCTTCTGTATTTAAGGACAGATATGAGGATGTGAAGCAGGGTTGGGTTCCTAAAACTCTTATTTTTGCTAAAGATGATAGTCATGCAGAAGATATTTTAGAAATTATAAGAGAGGAATTTGGTGAGGGAAATGATTTTGCAGAGAAGATTACATATAAGACAGAGGGGAAAACTCCAAAGCAATTAATTAAGGATTTCAAGACTTCTCCTAAACTTAGAATTGCTGTAACTGTTGATATGATTGCAACTGGAACAGATATTAAGCCATTGGAAATTGTTATTTTTATGAGGGCTGTTAAATCGCGTTTGTTGTTTGAGCAGATGAAGGGTAGAGGTGTAAGAGTAATTAAAAAACAAGATTTTAACCAGGTTACTCCTAATGCAGTTAAAGAGAGATTTGTAATTGTTGATGCTGTTGGTGTTTTAGATAATAAAGATTTGAATGAAACAACTCCCTTAGAGCAATTAGGAAATAAAATGAGTTTTGAAAAACTTGTTAAATTGTTTCAGTATGGAAAAGGTAAGCTGAAGAAAAAGCATGTTTCTTCTATGGCTTCTCGTCTTTCTCGTTTGGAGAAAAGATTGACTCCAGAGCAGAATAAAGAAATTAAAGAAATAACAAAAAAGAGTTTAAGTGATTTTTCTAAAGAAATGGTTTTAGCTGTTGATGAAGATAAAATTTTAGAAGAAGCTGAAAAGAAGTTTGGTTATGAACCTAAAAAATTCCAGATTGAGGAAGTTGCTCTAAAAAGAATTAAGGATGTTGCAAATGAATTTACAAAAAATCCAAAATTCCTTGAAAGACTTCCTGAAATAAAAAGAGAAACAGAGATTATTATTGATGATGTTACTTTAGATGAGGAAGAATATTCTGGATTTTCAGGAGTTGCAAAAGAAAGAGCAAAAGAAGTTGTTGGTTCTTTTAGAGAGTTTATTAAGGAGAATAAGTATGAGTTAGATGCAATTCAGATTTTGTATGAGCAAAAAGGAAAGATTAAATGGAAGGATTTGAAAGAGCTTTCTGAAAAAATTAAATCTGCTCCTTATGCTTTGAATACTTCAAGATTGTGGAATGCTTATAAAAATTTAGAAGAAGAAAAAGTTAAAGGGCAAACACAATCAGAGAGAATTGCAGATTTTATTTCTCTTTTAAGACATGAAATTGAAAAAACAAAAGAACTTGAGCCATATTTGGATACAGTTGAAAAAAGATTCAGAGAATGGCTTGGAACACAAAGAGAACGAGGTGTTGAGTTCACAGAAGAGCAACTTGCCTGGCTTGAAAAGATAAAAGAGCATATTGCAACAACAGCAGAAATTGAAGCAGAAGATTTCGAAGA
>CAZKZO010000037.1:0-2510 GCA_964557325.1 Candidatus Woesearchaeota archaeon
TTCATTTTCAAAGTTATTATTTTTAACAGCAAAACCCTGTATTTTAATTCCTGAAAAAAAAACTAAACCTAAAACTATCAAACCAATTCCTGTTCCAATTAAAATTCTCTTTTTATCCATTTTATCCTGCAAAAGGAATTTTACATTTCCTTATTTAACATAAAAGAAAGATTAGTTTATATATTTTTCAACTTTTTTTGGTCTTTTGGTATTTTCTTTCTTTTTTTTAGTTTATAAACAACATGTAAGGGAAAAAACTCATAATAGTTTTTGCTGTCAAACCATGCACATTTAAAATGGTAAAGTCTTAAACCAGTTAATCTGCTTAATGCCAAAGCATAAAGGGTTAGTTGTTCAATGGGTTTTTCTTTTTTTGCAGAAGGCTTGAAATCCATTATATAAACAGCACCGTTTCTAACTTGTATTAAGTCAATGTGTCCGGTTAAATAATCATCATCTTTAAGAGTAATAGGTATTTCAAAGTTTAATTCGTGCTTGAAATGAATTAAATCATCTCTATTAATTAATACTGGAACTTCAGCTGCAACAGTAACAGAATCATTTGACAACATAAAATCCTGTAAAACCTCATGTCTGAATTTGTTGTTTGAAACTGCCTGAATAATAAAGTTAGCAATTTTAACTGCTAAATTATTTTTTGGAATGATTTTTACTTGATTAAGATTAAATTTATTCTTAAATTCAGAAGCTCTTTTTGAAGGTTTTTGAAATAATTGATGAGGACATTCAGCAGCTGCAAGTTCTAAAAAATCCCTCAAAGGTTTGAATTTATAATGCCTGAATTCTTCTTCCAAAAGCATGTTTAACTTTGCTCTATGATACTTGAAATTATAGATTTGCTGATGAATTAATTTTGATTCTTCAATTAATTCTTTTTTAGAATATTTTTTAGAGGCAAATTCCCTCATTCTTAAGAAAAGAATATATTTATCATATTCTTTAATCCATCTTGAGATAATTCTGGAAGATATTTGAATTCCGTATTTTTCTTTGATTAATTCAGGAATTTCATTTACTGAATAAAGTCTATTATATAAAGTAAGTGCATCTATGATTAATTTCAAAGGATAGGTCTTGTTTTTGGTAATTAAAGAAGTAAATCTTTTATTACAGTGCTTGCAATAATAAATCTGAACTTCTTCATATTTCTTTTTTCTCTTTCCTCTTTTTACAACTTTTCCCTCACAATAAGGGCATTTTTTTAATTTTTTGTAATTAGAATTTTCATCAGGATTTTTAGATTTATCAGAGCTTGATTTGATTAAATTGTCTTGGCTAAACCTTGACATTTTAATTATTCTTGAATTTATTGGAAAATCTTTGCCAGGCTTTTCTTAAATTAAGAGTTTTTCTCTTTTGTGTTTGATATTTTTTAAGAAGCTTATCCAAAGTTTCTTTTTCTTCTTTGCTTTCTGAAAATCTTTCCCTAAATAAATCTATTTTAGTAATAACATCGGTAATTAAAGTGATTGCTTCGGTAATCTTATTAAATGCCAACTCTTGTGAATCAAACCTATCTCCATATGCTTCTGCAATTAACTTAGGTATTTTTTGGGCAATTAATTTTAATTCTTTAACATCATCTTCAAATTCTGATAAAAAAGGCAAATTAACTAATTCATCAGAAAGCTGAATGGTTTTCTGATAAACTTCTAAATCTCTAAAACTTTTAACAGGACCTCTAACTCTAAACCCACTAAATCTTTTTTTGTAAGGCTTGTATTTATCAAAACCTGGTTTATAAGACATAAATAATCTAAATTATTTAAATTTAAAAAATTATGGTTTTTGGGTTGTAGTAAATATGTAAGGAGTTTATGGGGAAAAGGTTTGTAGTGGGTAAAAATCATGCCTTTAATTTGGTTTGAAAAAAGACCCTAATGTTTCTTAAATAAAAAGCCAGAGAAAAATCAGTGGCATGGTAATAACACGGTTTTTTAAATAATTCTTAACTTCAAAACCCTGTTTAAGTTAACCTGAAATAATTAAAGCACTTCCATTATAATGCATACTTGATTCCTGACTATTTCCAAACCAAATTCTTGAATTTGTCGCCACATAAACATTCTCAATTTCATCAGAAGTTGAACCAATATTTTGACCATTTGTATCAAGATAACCACCTAACTGAGGTGACGTGTCTTCTACAACATTTTGCAAGAAAGAGCCACTACTAATCCCATCCAACTTATCAGCGTCAAGTCCAGAACCCGAGCCGTCGTTATAATCTGTCCAAAACTTTCTCCAATCACCATTATGATAATATTGAGGTTCTTCAGAATTATCAATACCCATAACAAATTCATTAGTAGGTAAATCTCCAAATTCTATATTATTAAATTGTATATAATCAACTTGTGCGCTATTAAACGTGACGTCATTAGTCGTCTGCACATTCTGATCCATATCATACAATTCATTTGCCCCTTGGCCTGTGTTGACTGTGGCAAATGTAACAGCTGAACTTGTCAAAACATTTTGGTCCATAT
>CAZKZO010000038.1:0-2488 GCA_964557325.1 Candidatus Woesearchaeota archaeon
ATACAAAAAGCAAAACTTAAATAATCAATTTTCTTTTTTAAATTCATGGAAGGAATCTGGCTTGCAGGATTGCTTGGAGGTATTGGAGGTTTAACCCGTGGTGTTGTTGGTTTACTTAAAGCTCTTTCTTTAAGAAGAAAAATTCTTTGGACATATTACCTTATAACTGTTGTAGTAGCAGTAATAATTGGTATTTTTGTAGGGATTATCTTTGATTTTGATCCGAGATTATCTTTACTTGCAGGTTATGCTGGCACAGATATACTTGAAGGAATTTATAAGTCTTTTAAAGTAGATAAAGTATATGTTAGAAGAAAGTGATTTTTAATAAACTTTAATCATCAGTCTCAACTCTTGGAGCAAGTAAAAAAGATAATGATAAAAAAGGGTCTTTTAATTCCATTTTTAAAGGATGGTCATTTGCAAATCTTAATGTTGTTTTGTCAAATACTTTTGAAGCTTTGATAAATTTTTGAAGATATTCTAAACTGTATTTTGATTTACAGTTTTCTGCTTTTATGTCTGCTTCATCTGAAAATTCTGAACGTGCAGAATTCAGTCCTTTGGCTTCTAAAATAAACTTACCGTCTTTAATAATAAAAGAGCATGCATCTGCAACAATACTACAATCTTCAACAGAATCAATAAAATCTTTTGAATTTAATTCAACCATAGAACTAAACTCTAATCCAGGCATTTCTTTTTCTTCTGTCTCAACTTCAATTAATCCAAGATGAAAGTTTCTTTTTATTTTGTCCTGAATCTGTATGTGAAGGAGATTTTCTTCTTTTTTCATGGTCAGAGAACTTCCAGGATTGCATCTTTTTAGTATTTTTTTCAAGCTGTCAAGATTAACTCCAAGGATTTCTTCATCTGTTTCATACATTATAAAAGAATTTTTTGGCATAAGAAAACTTACCATAGCTACATTTGCAGGATCCATTGCATTTATTTTCATACCTTCTTCATCTACTTTTATTTTGGCTTCTGTCACAAGCTCTGAAATGATTTCTATAATTCTTGCAAACATGCCAGGATTTTCTAATCGAATTAACATTTTTAAAATAAGTTAAATTTGCTTTTAAGTATTGTTATTATGTAGTATTAGAATATATAAATCCTATGAGATTTTCACAATTCATAAGGTAATTATATAAATCTTTTATATCTGCATTTAATATGGAAAGTTCAAAAGAACAAAGAATCAGAAAAATTACAAAATTATATTATTCTAAACCAGATATTCAAAAAGTTATTTTTGAATTCTCAAAAAACAGAGAAGTTATACCAAGATATTATGAAGGTTTTGGTAAGCGCCCTGATACTCTTCAATATCCTGGAGATGTGTTTGAACTTGTAAAAAAAGGAGCAACTTCTTTTCATTGTAGTGAAGAGATTTGGGAAGACCCTTTAGAAATATCAACAAGTATGAATGAAAAACAAGCTAATTCCTTAAGAAAAGGATGGGATTTATTATTGGATATTGATAGCAAATATCTTGATTACAGCAAAATCATGGCTGAAGCAATTATAAAACTCTTTAAATTCCATAGAATAAATAACTACTCTATCAAATTTTCCGGAAGTAAAGGTTTTCATATTATAATTCCATGGAAAGCATTTCCAGAGGAAATAAACCAAATAAAAACAAAAGACAAATTCCCTGAAATCCCAAGAATAATAACTAATTATATAATTGAAATGACAAAGCAGGAATTAATCAAAAAAATATCAAATCTTTCAAAGCCAAGTAAATATGTTAAGGATTTTCAAGCACCAAAAGAAGTTATGCCTGATTTAATTTTAGTTTCTCCAAGACATTTGTTTCGCTCACCATATTCTCTTCATGAAAAAACAAGACTTGCAAGTGTAGTTATTGAACCAGAAGAATTAAAAGACTTTCAACCAAAGCATGCAGACCCTTTAAAAGCAAAACCTAAAAATTTTCTTCCTGAATCTGAATCAGGAGAAGCTTCAGAACTTTTAAGAGAAGCTTTAGATTGGCATAAAAACCAAAACCCTGAAGATGAATCTGAAAAAAAGCCAGGAAAATCTTTCAAACATGTTAAATTAAAAGAATTATCAATCAAACTTTCTGAAGCACACTTTCCTCCTTCTATAAGAAAAATTTTAAAGGGTTTAAGAGACGGAAGAAAAAGAGCGCTTTTTATTTTAATCAATTTTTTTAGATCTATTGGAATGGACAAAGACGAACTTGAAAAAAGAATTAATATATGGAATGAAAAAAATGAAGTTCCTTTAAAAAAAGGATATATAAAATCCCAATTATCTTGGAGTTACAGGAATAAACTTATTTTGCCTCCAAATTATGATAAAGATTATTATAAAGGAATAGGAATAAACCCTACAGAAGAAGAATTTAGATACAAAAATCCTGTAAATTACACAACAAAGAAAATGCTTAGAGAACACAACAATCAAAAATCCAGGAAAAAAAGTAAAAAGAAAAATAAGTAGGTAAGTAAAG
>CAZKZO010000039.1:0-2324 GCA_964557325.1 Candidatus Woesearchaeota archaeon
CTTGCCGAAGCATATGGCCAATCGCTATGCAACGACTAAAAGGAGTGGAATCGCCTTATCAATCTTCAGTGCAGGGGCGACGCGTATGCAACGACTAAAAGGAGTGGAATCGCAATGGCAAAGAAAAAAGGAAAATCAGTAAAAAAAGGAAAAAAAGAACATAAAAATAAATCTGCAAGCAAAAAATATACTAAATATAAAATAGAAGGTGGTTCTTTAAAAAGAGAATCTCGGTTTTGTCCTAGATGTGGTCCTGGTGTGTTTTTAATGAATTCTCAAGGGAGATTTTACTGTGGAAAATGTCATTACTCAGAATTTGAAACAGGAAAAAAAGAAACACTTATTGAGACAAAAAGCGATAAAAAAGAATAATAGGTTTTAAGGAATATTTTTATATATTTTCATGAAACTAAAAATTTAAATAGTTGTATTGTTTTTAACTTATAATGGTTAAGAAAAAAGATAGAGATGCTTATGAAGATGGAAAAAAAGAAGCAGAACATATAAGGGAACATCCTCTAGGTTATATTTTTGGAGGAGGTATAAGAAGCAGACCTTCAGATTCTTCAGAAGCAGAAGCATATGATAAAGGTTTTGAAGGAGAACAACTTGATGAAGATAAAGAAGAGGATTCAGGAGGTTGTTATCTTACAACTGCTTGTGTTAGTGCAAAAGGACTTCCAGATAATTGCCTAGAATTAAGTGTTTTAAGAGGTTTTAGAGATAAAATTTTAATGCCTAATATTTCTGGAAAAAGAGCTGTTCGTGAATATTATGAAATAGCTCCTGGAATTGTAGATTCTGTAAATGATCATCCAGATTCAAAAATAATTTGGGATGAATTATATCACAATATAAGGCATGCTGTAAGATTAGTTCTTAAAGGAGATTTTAATGAGGCTTTTAGACATTATAAAAAGATGACAACAACACTTCAAAACAGAATAGAATAATAGGTTTTACTTTAATCCATATAATTTTATTAAATCTTTTTTACTATATCAAATAAGTTTTCTTTTTAATTCTCTTCTTAAATCTTACATTATTATTTCTTCCCAAACAGCTAAAGGATTTTGTGGCTTATTATATAATTTAGAATTACAAATACCACAAATAGTTCCTGCATCAGTATTGCCAGGCATATTGTCTACAGAAGTTCCCACCTTATAAATAGTAGGTTTTCTACATACAACGCATAAATGATATTTTTTATCTTTAGTAAGAAAATCAGGGTTTAATTGAGAAGCATCAAAATCAACAATGCTTACAAATTGTTTTGTTGCCTCAAAAGAGGTTTTTTTTTCAAGCATTTTTAGTTATTAAAATAAAGTAATATTTGTTTTTAAACATTATTGAGGTTGAATAATTATGATGGGAAGGAGAATAATTTTAATGATATATTTCTAAACTCCCAATTAAAGAAGTCACATATTTAAATTTTCTTAAAGGGAAAAGTTTAGGTTTAATTTTGTTCCCTTTTTTATCAATGAGAACCAAATTAATAATTGGTTAAGGATTGGTTTAAAACTCTAAAATGTTTAATCTTTAGAATATTGGGACAAATAACCTGTTAAATAACTTCTTGTAATATTGACAGCTTCCTCATGAGTTTTTCCTTTGAGATTTTTTTCAATATTTCCGTTTTCGTTAAGAAATGGAATATTGGCTTTCACTTCAAGTTTGTTCTTATTTCCAGATCTTCGGTCATAAGCAACCATACTATTTTTAAGAGCTTCACCTTCATCATACCCTAAATGCAATTTCATTTCCATTCCACGAAGTTCAAATCTTATTTCTTCTCCTTTAGGTTTGCCCAATATTTTTTTCATTAAACTTTCTTGACTGGATTCACCAGTATCTAAACTATCAAAAATAGTTTCTCCTTGAAATAAAATTCTATCATAAGAAATTATTCTTTTTTCATCATCTTTTTTTTCTCGAGAGCTTAATTTTAAGTATGTTCCTCCAAAACCAGAACCAGCTAACATGTTAAATATAAAGTTACTAGTTGATCTGGGAAGCATGATTCCTATTCTAGGAGTGGGCATTTTCAACAATTCAATAGACTTCAAGAAAAAATTGTGCATAGGAGTTATATGATATCCTTCTTCAGGATTCAAATCTTCCAAATCAAAAACCATTTCCAAAGGAATTTCTTGATCTTCTTCTACATTATCAGGAAGTCTATCTCCATAAACCTCCCTAGCTGATTTAGTGTAAATACCCATAAATAATTTAGCAAAAAATTGTTTTTAATTATTATTGTTATTGAAAGAAATAATTAGAATTTGATTTTGGGCAAAACTCTAACATTTTATTAAGCC
>CAZKZO010000040.1:0-2164 GCA_964557325.1 Candidatus Woesearchaeota archaeon
CTTATTTAAATATTTTTGTCTTCGAATGATTATTTTAAGAAAGGGGTTTTGTACTTTTCAAGAAAAAGATTTTCTTTGCCAAAGAATTAATGCTGTTAAAAGAACTGCAAATCCTGCTAAATAATATTTAAGATAATTTGTTTCAATTTTCAAAATTATTTTTTCAAAACTACTTTCCTTATAATTTATGCTTTGTTTTGTGTAAATCCCATTTATGTAAAACTCTATTTTATCTCCTTCTTCTAAATCCAGAAGTGCAAACCCAAACCTTCCATTTTCATCAACTTTTGTTTCATCAATTGTCTCTCCTTTAACTTTTGCAACAATTTCTGTTCCTTGAGGAGATAACTCCTTATTAATATATGCTTTTCCTGAAATAATCATAGGGATTTTTGAAATACCTGAAAGAGATGAAACCAAGCTTATACTAAAAAAGATGATTATAAGAATAAATAAAATATTTTTGGTTTTCATTTGAAATTGAATTCAATACCAATTAAAATAGAACTTTTGTTTTAAATATTTTCTAATATTTAAGTTTTAGATTCTAACCCTTTTATTTTAAAGCTCTCGTGTCTTTTTCCGCTGTATTCTTCTGAAATAAATCCTTTTTTAGTTATTTCAGCAAATTCTCTTGATGTTGGATAAAGAGATGCTTCATTTGCTTCTAATTCTCTTATTTTATATTCTTTTTTCATAATCAAGATAAGGAAAACTATTTTTTAAGAATTATTGTGGTGGAGATTCTAAGAATTCTTAGTTTCCTTTAATTTTTTCACTTTTGTGATTTTTTTATCTTTTTGATTTTCAAGCAACCTAATTTCTTTTTTCCAATATTCTATTAAGGCATAATCTATGCCTTTTTCTTCAATATATTTTCTAAGTTTTTCTTTATGTTTTTTTATTTGTTTTTCAAAACTTTTAATAGATTTTTCTACTTTTTTCTTTTTACCCATTTTTCATGCTCTTTTATTTTTTTAGAAATATAATTTATGAGCTTTTCAATTTTATTAATTTCCAATCTCTTATTGGTATTTTCATTATTCTTAACCTTTAGATAAATTTGATGTGCTTCTTTGCTTCCCGGAATTTTTTCTAAAAATTTTAAAAATCCTTTCTTGCTCCACATTTTTTCATTTATTAAACAATCTATAATATAAATTTCTCTAAGCCTTAATATTAGAGAATATAAAACACCATTAGGGCATTTTTCTCCAAGGTTTTTGCTTAAAGCTATACTTGCACGATTTATTTCTAAAGCAGACTTTGTTGTTTCTAAATGAAATTCAAGATTTTTTTTTGTGAGTTTGATATCTTTGTAGTTTTTAATTAAAGAATCATTTAGTAAAGTTTTTGATTCTTTTATCATAGGGAGTAAAGGCAAAATATTTTTTTCAAGATTTTTTTCTAATCTGTTTTTTGGAATAACTAAAATACTATAAATGTTTTCTTTAATCTCTCTTGTTTTATCGTGTTCTTTTGTAATTATTAAAATATCAACATCACTTTCTTTAGTTTGTTCTTTTCGAGCATAACTTCCTACAAGATAAATTCCTAAAACAGAACTAAGAATCTTTTTATTGTAAAGAATTTCAATAACTTCTTTGAGGATTTCTTTTTCAGATAATTCAGCAAGAGTAACAACTACTTTTTTATTTAACCAGTGCCGTGGAAGTAATACTCCTGAAGAATTTCCAACAGCTCTTGTTTTCCTAATTATTGTTTCCATATGTTATAACATATTATAACACTTATAAGCTTTGTGGTTAAGAATTATTGTGATTTAGGCAAACTCTCACAAACTATTCCATCATTATCATTATCTAAACCATGAATGTCTCCTGCACCTTGCTCTTGGCAGTAATCATAAATAACTTGTGCTTTTTCTTGAGTTTCAAAATCTTCACAATTATAATAATCTGTATCGCAAATAAAAGATTCTGTGTCTGTGCCTTGTTCTGTGGTTTGGTTTGGGGTTTGAGATAAATCTTCTAAATTAGAAAAATAATAGATAAATACAAATACAAGTAAGATAATAGAAAGAATAACAAACAAGATAATTAATGCCCATTTCCATTTGTTTGATTTTGTTTTTGTATAAGAGTTTTGTGAGTTAGGGTTCATGTACCTACAAGGATAAAAGAACTTTTAAGGGTTTTGTAAA
>CAZKZO010000041.1:0-2161 GCA_964557325.1 Candidatus Woesearchaeota archaeon
TTTCTCTTATATTTGAATCAGAAAAACTTCCCTTAATCGCGATGTTAGTTTCAATTGAGAATTCGCCTTAATAGTTTAGTAAAAGTAAAAATAGTAAAATCGCCCTTTAGCCATCCCCCAACCACCCGCCCTTATTAGTGAGGAGTTGTCGCATCACTTCGTGATAATTAGTCTTTTTCTTCGAAAAAGGGATTTATATTAGAAATTTTTTTCCACCCCCTGAGACTCGCTACCTCTTCGCAATTTTCCACAGAAAATTGAAATATTGTTTAAATCCTTCTGTAATCTTTTCATTCTTAATCATAAAGACAAATGGCCTTTCTTCCCAAAGAAAAATATAAACATAATCTTCAAAAATATCAATTGCTCCCGGACTTATGTAACCTTTAGGCATATATTTTACTTCAGTGTATTTTTCTTTTTCTCTGTCTTTTCCAAGAGTTTCTTTAACAGAACTATCCAAAAGAATTTTCAATTTTTGTTTTTTCTGTTGGCTTTTCAAATTCATATTTGTTAAAAAAATTCTAAGAGATTTATTTGAATATTGTTGTTCTGAAAAACCCAATATAGAGATAGTTTCTTCTTTTGGACAATCATTTATTATTTTTTTAAAAGCTGTTTTGAATCCTTCAAAACCCTCAAAAACTGCTGTATTTGTTCTAAATTCTTTTTCTGTTCTAAGTTTCTTGAGATCAGGAACTAAATCTTCAATCAGCTTTCTTCTTTCTTCCTCTTTTTCAATAAACTTTTCTGGAGAAGAAGCATCAAAATATTTTCCATCTTTTTGCACAACATAAGTTACTAATCCCTTGGAGATTAAAGAATTTAGAGATTCATAAACTCTTGAATTTGAAATTCCCGTTTCCTTAATTATGGGGCCTGTTGTAATCTGTGGATTTTTCAACAGGAATAAGTAAATAGTTGCTTCATTCTTTGACAATCCTAAATTTATTAGCTTTTCTTCCATAGTTTATAATAAGTTAAGCAACTATTTAAATGTTTCTCCTTTACGGGAGAAATAAGATTAATAAGGTTACTTGTTTCTACTTTATCATGATAAATCCAAGGAGAAAGACAAAATGAAATTTTTACCTTTCACAATAAGCGTAGGAAAAAGCTTAGATAGAATGCTTGATGAAAAATTAGAGAAAGAAGATTTAAACCCCAAAATAGCAAGAGCTCAAAGAAGAGGCAACCAAGATTTTGCAATAGGGAGAAAACCAAGAACCTTACCTTTAAGAGAAACTTTATATCAGGACATAGAAAGACCTGGCAAAAAAGCACCTTATGACTCTGATAGGGTTATAGTTCGAGCATATTCTTGCGGATTAAAAATACCAAATTCTCCAGTAATTTCAGAAGAAGATATTCATTATGATAACAAGTCATCACAAAGACAGGTTATTATATCTGAAGATTTAATGTTGGCGAGAGATGTTTATACCCATGAATGGCGGAAACCCTTTGCTAAAGTTTTAGCCTCTTATATGAATCCATTTCCTAAGGAGGATTTTAATAATCTGGATTACAGAATGGTTGAAAATTTTACAAGAGAATTTTTTAGAGATGAACACTTGATTGCTAATGCTTTGGATAATCTTATAGGGACAATTGGGGGAGCTAGAGATGATAGTGAATTTGGAAAACATGTTTATGAAATAAAATTAATTGTTCCTTCTGAATCAAATAGAAGATATTCTCCCAATCTGTATGGAAATGTTCTAAAGGAATTAGAAAAATTAGGCTACAAAAAACATGAAAGAAGAGTCTGTCTTGCTTAAAAGCGAGTTTCCCCACCTAAAAATTTCTATCTTCTTTTAAAAAAAGAAGCAAAAGCGACAACTCCTAATTATTTATTGGGATGGCTAAAAGCCCACCTGACGAAAGGGCGATTTTAAATTATATAGAACGGCGAATTCTCAACTCCTCCGATTTTTGTTCCAAAAATCTCGGGTTTTTCTACGAAAAACGAAACTAACAGGGCTTAAAGGGCTCCGGCTTGCGGTGCTGTAGCTCCTCGCCTCCGACCCAAATTTGATTTTTTCGAGGTCACTTGATTTTTTGTGGGTTGCCTCAAAAAATCTGCGTTCCAGCTCTGAAAAAACCAAACTTCCCTTAAGCCCGATGTTCTATTCAATTTTTGCTCGCTTAAAACCAGATT
>CAZKZO010000042.1:0-2098 GCA_964557325.1 Candidatus Woesearchaeota archaeon
CAAAGATTCAAAAACCTTTATAAACTGAATTTATTAAGAATTTAATATGGGATTAAAAAATGCTCTTAAATTAAAAAAGAAAAGAAAGAAATTTCGGTGGAAAGACCGAAAGTATAAAGTAAAAAAGTTAGATTTATATGTTAAGTCAGATGCTTTAGAAGGAGCTCATCAGGCAAAAGGAATTGTGCTTCAAAAAGTTCAAAGAGAAGCTAAGCAACCAAACTCTGCTATGAGAAAATGCTGTAAAGTTCAATTAACAAAAAACGGAAAGCAAATTACAGCTTTTATTCCAGGTAATCTTGCACAAAAATATATTGATGAGCATGATGAAGTAATGGTTGAAAGAATTGGCGGAAAACAAGGAAGGTCTAAAGGAGATATTCCAGGTGTCAGGTTCCAAGTAATTAAAGTAAATGATCAGCCACTTTCAAGATTAGTAAGTGGTAAAATTGAAAAAGGTAGAAGATAAAATGGAATTAAAGTATAATGGTGTTCCTATAGAAACTTTGAATAGTGTCATGGAATTATTTTATAATCATTCTATAAAAGCTCCACGGTTTCAAAAAGGATATTTATGTTATTATAAGGAAGGAGAAAAACCATTTGCAAAATTATCAAAAAAAGGAGATATTATTCTTGATACAAATTTTTTTGAAGGCAATGATATGATGGGGCTTGTGGAATCAATTTTAGAGTCTACAATAAAAAAAGATGGTGAAAATGTTATTGAAATGACTCCCAAACAACTTGCAAGAAGAAGAAAAGTTATTAATACCATTAAAAAAGAACTTCCTTTAGCAATGGAAAGTGCAAAAGGTATCCTTGAATCCCAAGTAGGAGTTAATCCTGAAGATATTAAAGGAATAAGAGGTAAAAAATAAAATGTTAGGAGAAAAGTTAGGAATTTGTTATTATGAAAGCCCAAATCCAGATGATGAAATTTCAACAGAAATTCCTGTTTTAAATGGAAGAGATTCTGTAGGTTATGGAAAAGATGAGGTTAAAGTTAAAAGAAAATATGGTGAAGATTGTGCATATAATGGATTAAACGGATCTGGTATTCCAAATTATTGTGAAGTAAAAGGAATTCCTACAGGAAATGGTGAATGTGAAACCTGTAAAATTTACAAAGTGAATAAATAAAAATGGTACAAAATAATTTATTACCTGAATTCAAAATATTTGATAAATATGAAACAAGGCATATAAAAGTCGAGGACCTTGGATTAAAAAAAACAATAAACCTCGAGCCAAAGCTTATGCTAAAAACTCATGGGAGAAATAATCAAAAGTTTGGACAGGAAAAAATAAACATTGTTGAAAGATTGATAAACAGACTTGCTGTTGCAGGACATAGAGGAAAAAAACACAAAATAATTCTTGGACATTTTACAGGAAAATATTCTAAAAATGCAAAAATAGTTTTAGAAGCATTTGAACTTATTGAAAAAAGGAAAAACAAAAATCCTGTTGAGATTTTTGTAAAAGCTGTTGAAAACTCATCTCCAAGAGATGAAATTACATTAATTGAATATGGTGGGGCTAAATACCCTCAGGCAGTAGATAGTTCTCCTTTAAGACGGGTTAATTTAGCTTTAAGATGGATTGTTCAAGGAGCAAGTGATAAAGCATTTGACAAGAAGAAGACAATTGCCCAGGCTCTTGCTGATGAAATTATTGCTGCTTCAGAACAAAACCAAGACAGCTTTGCAGTGAAAAAGAAAGTTGAATCAGAAAAACAAGCTGATAGTGCAAGATAACTCTTCTTTATTATATGTTTTTTATTGATATAATACTTTTAAATATAGTTTTATTAAATTAAATACTATGATGAGGAAAATCATCTCAAAACGAACTCTTCCTAAAGGTGTTTATCGTGCTGAAAATTTTTTAGAGTTTATTAGAGAAAGATTTCCAGAAATGATTTCAACAAACTCAAAAATAGATATGAAAAACGGAAAATATTCTAGTTTAGAAATATATATTCCTGAAAAAGAAGCTATTATTCACATAATGGAAATGGATTCTAAAAGATATGGTGTTTTCACAGAAATTAGCGTAATTAATCCAGGGTGTTCAGGAGATTTTGCAAACCTTT
>CAZKZO010000043.1:0-2051 GCA_964557325.1 Candidatus Woesearchaeota archaeon
AGAAAACCAATAAATTTAATAGAATCTAGTACTTCATGGATTTATGAAGCAAATTCCAATCATGAATTTGTAGGCAGATTTATTAATCCAAAAAACAAAATTAAAACAGGCAACTTTGAGATAACTCCAAAGACTTTAGAAAATGCTTGCAGATACTTACAATGAAAATAAAATATGAAAAATTAACTCCGGAAAAAATTGAAGAGTTTCGGGACAAAAACACTTTGTATAGTTTTGACTTTAGGGCACTTGGAGAAGAACTATTTATGGAAATTCCTGAAATGAGAAAATATGAAAATCTTGTAAAATGGGTTGTAAAAAATGTTCCGCATACAATAAATGAATCTGAAGAGAATTTTGAGAAAAGAATAAAATTGAGTCATGCACCTTTATCTAAAACTACAATTTATTCAAGGTTAAATGGAGTGAAGCTTAGTAATAAAATAAAGAAGTTATGGGTTGCAGTGCCTCATCCAGATAGTGATCTTTTAGCCTTAGAGAAAAATTTAGAGGTTAATTATACTCATTTTCTATTTGAAAAGTTAAATGATAAGCTATATCAAAAAAAATTTCTTGAGAACTTATCTCCAGACTTCATAGAAATAAATAGTTTTTATGAATTGAAGAAGATATTAGAAAGAGATAATAAATTTTTCCTTAAAAAAAGACATGGTTCAGGGTCATTCACATCTTATGATTGTGAAAAAAAGAGTTTTAAAGATTTAAGTTCAAACGAATTTATAAGCAAACATTTTTCAAGAGGGGATTTCTTTCTTGAGAGAAAAATAATTGGAAAGCCATTAAGTGTCCAGGTTTTCAAAAAGAATGAAGAATATATTATCTTTGGGTTTACTGAACAATTTTTTGATGAAAACGGATTTTATATTGGAAATATAATCTACTCTCCAGAACACATTTCTGACAAAAAGTTTATTGAAGAAGTCATTTCAAAAGTTGAGTTTATGTTAAGAGATTATAATGGATTTTTCGGGATAGATTTTATGAAAGAAGATTCTGGAAAAAATCAGGTTTTAGAATTAAATGTTAGAGTTACTGCGGTTACTGTCCCTACTTTAGTGTCCAATGAAAAAGGATTTGCTAAGTCCCAATATTTAGAGAACGTTAAAAATGTAGAGAAAGGAGATGTGATTCTTACTTCTTTTGAAGATGAAAAGACTTTTGATATTTTAAGAGAGATTAAATAAATCCTAAAAGGTTATTCTAGAATTAAGAATTTAATTAAAGACATCTTTTTTCTCAACAATAAACTCTCCCTTAATTCCCAATTCTAATATCTCCTGAATAACAACACAAATATTATGACAGAGAATTTTTAACAATAATTCATTAATCTGTGCAGTTTTACTTTTACTTCTCAAATTATCTTTAAACTTAGTTTTTATCATATGAAAGCAAGTTTCAGCATTACTTCTTTTATGATAATGTTCTAAAAATTCATCATGTTTGTATAAGAAATAATGATACATTTTTTTCCAGACAGCACAACCTCCTCTCTTTCCTGTAACATTCTTTTTGAATGGAATAAAAGGAGTTGCTCCAACTTCTTCAATAACCTTAAAGTTCTCTCTGCCGTTGTATGCTTTATCTCCACTAACTTCTGAAATGTTAAAGTTCTCTGCTGTCTTTTTAACCAACTCTGATAATTGTGGGCTGTCGTTCTCTGTGCCTTCTGTAATTTTTACACCTGTGATTATGTTAGTTTTAACTCCAGAACAAAGATGAGCTTTTAACCAAACTCTATGCTTTCTTTCTTTGCCCCATTTGTAATCAAACCATCTTGCAAATCTACAAGTTGAAAATCCAGAGCTGTCAATACCAAAGTCGTTTTCTACTTCTCTTAAAGGAGTTGAGCTTAAGGCAATCAATTCTTTAAGAACAGGAGTTAATTCTTCTTTATTCATGTAATTGCTTACACTCATATAAGTTGGAATATTATCTGTTAAGCCCATTTCTTTTGCTATTTTAACATCTGACATAAATCTCCTTAAACTAAAAGTAGAATAAACCTTTAATGCAGAAGCAAAAATCAT
>CAZKZO010000044.1:0-1901 GCA_964557325.1 Candidatus Woesearchaeota archaeon
CTCTTTCCAGAGTCTTGGTTTTGTTTAATCTTTTTTGAAAAGATTACTCTGCTTTAACTTTTTTTACTTTTTTTCTTGGCTTGTAGAAAATCTTGCTTCCACAACTAGGACAAATAAATCTTTTTTCAAGATTAGCATCTTTTATTTTCTTTCCGCATTTAAAACATTTATAGGTTGTCATTTTATTTTAAATAATATGCATCTGATGCAAATTTTTTGTTGCATTTTTTTCTTGAACATTGCCATATACCTTTTGATATTCTTTTAGCTCCTGGTTTTTTGCAAAAAGGACATATTTGCTTTTTTCTTTGTTTTTCTTCTACAGAAACTAATCTGGCTCTTGTCCTCTTTCCATAACGAGCACCAAATCTTCCTGCTGATTTTGTTTTTTTAGTTTTTGTTGGCATTTTTATTGTATGGCGCTGCCCGGATTTGAACCGGGATCACGAAGTCCCAAACCTCGAAGGCTACCAGATTACCCCACAGCACCTTAATTTAATAAGGGGCTAAACAATTTATAAAACTATTTCTTTTGAGGTTCTTCTGGTTTTGGTTTGACTGATTTTTCGTCTGGTTTTTCTTCTTTTTCTCCAGGTTTTTCTTCAGCTTCTTTAGATTCTTTAGATTCTTCTTCAGCAACTTTAGCAGCTTCAGCTTCTTCTGCTGCTTTTTCAGCTGCAATTTTTTTCTTCTCCTGTTCTTCCTGGAATCTAGATAAATATTCTGCAAGCTCTTTCTTTTTTTCTTCAGAAGTCTCTGTTTTTTCTTCATTTATTTCTTTATCATACTTTCCTTGCTCTATTTCTTCAATAACTTCTTTAGCAGGCTCATTTTCAACTAATATTCCAAGACTTACACAACTTCCTATAACTTCTTTTACAGCTGCTTTCAAATCTTTTGATATTAAATTAGGAAGTTTTGTTTTTGATACTGAAATTATTTGTTCTATTGATGCATTTCCTACTTTATTTGTTTTTTGCTCTCCAGAACCTTTTTCAATTCCAAGCTCTTTTTTAACAAGTTCTGAAACAGGTGGAGAAAAAACTTCTACTTCAATATCTTTTTTAGGGATATCAACAATAACTTCAACAGGAACTTTCATTCCTTTAAATTCTTTTGTTGCATCATTTACTTTTTGAATAACTTGCCCCATATTAATTCCTGTAGGTCCTAACTTTTGGCTCAAAGCAGGTCCTGGTTGCATATTTCCACCTTCTACTAAAAGACTAATTTGCATTTTTTCCTCTTAAAGATTTAAATTTATTCATTTTCTTCACCCTCTCTCCTAATTACTTTAACATTGTCTATTTTTAAAGTCACTGGAAGTGGAACAACAGCTCCAAGCAAGCTCACAACAACTTCTTCTTTTTGTTTATCAACTCTTGTAACTTTAGCTTTTTCACGCTTAAAATGCTCTGAAATAATTTCAACTATATCTCCTTCCTGGATTGAAACATCTTCAATAGATGGTTCTACCATGTTTTTTATTTCTTCATAATCAACAGTTTTTCCAATAATTCCTTTAATATAAGGAAGATTAAAAACAGATTCTTCTGCACTATCTTTATCTTCTGCTTCTAAAAGAATATAACCTCTAAGTCCATGAGGCCTTATAATAGAATATGTATTAATATTTTTTTTCTTAGCTCTTGCATATATCATTTCAAGAGCCCTATCTTCTTTATTTGTTGTAACTTTTATAATAAAAATTTTAGGATTGGATTCTGAACTATGTTTTTCAGATTCTTCTTGAATTTCTTTTTCTTGGCTTGTTTCCATTTTACTTTAGCGCTGTCTAAGCCTTAACAATTTAAGGAATAGATATATGTATTTAAAAATAGTGGTTTATAAATTTATTGTTAGTTTTTTATAAAACCAGGAGAGCTTTTATGATGGTAAGG
>CAZKZO010000045.1:0-1744 GCA_964557325.1 Candidatus Woesearchaeota archaeon
ACTAATTCATTTAAAGCTTATAACTTTTGCGCCCCGTAGCCCAATGTAGTATAACACTTTGGATATGGAAATTAAGTGCTATTGACATATACAAAAAAGGTCTTTAGTAACTTATATATTTGAATTTTTTTAAAAGAAATTGGCATAGAGATATCGATAAATAATCAAAAATAAATCTTATAGTGTTATTTAATTTTTTATTTTATGATTCTAAACTTTTTTGAATTTTTATAAGTCTTTTAATTTTAGACTCTCTTTCATTACCTACAATCCCGCATTTTAAATAATCTGCCTGAAAACCAAAAGCTAAATCAGCTAAAATATCTTCTTCTGTTTCTCCAGAACGGTGCGAGAAAATAAGTTTAATTTTTTTCTTTTTAGCTGCCTTGCATATTTTTTCAACATCAAGCAAAGAGCCAATTTGATTTGGTTTTACTATTATCGCATTTATTGATTTATTTTTAATAGCTTTTTCAAGTCTTTTTGGATTTGTAGTTGTTAAATCATCTCCTACTATAAGTTTATCAGGAAATTTTTTCAAAAGTTTTGCAAAGCTTTGAAAGTCTTTTTCTTCAAACCCGTCTTCAATATAAAAAATATTTGTGTTTTTTATTAAATTTGAAAGATAGGAAAATTGTTCTTCTTTTGTTCTTTGTAAAAGAGGATTTTTATAATGATATTTTTTTCTTTTATAAAAAGCTGATGCTGCAACATCAATACCTGCATCAATTTTAAATTTTTTAATTATGTCTAAGATTTCTTTGTCGTTTAAACCTGTTAACCACCCTTTTTCATCACTAGTTTTTCCTTGAAATTTTTTATCCTTCTTTTTTAAAATTTCTTTTATTCTATTTCTAATTTTCTTGTTTACATCAAAAGCCTGTTTTACTTTTCTGGTTTTTGGAATAATCAAAAACTCTTGGAAATCAGGTTTTTTCCCTTCAATTCCTTTTGAATGTTTTCCACCTCCAACAGTATTTCCTACAAGTCTGGGAAATTTGTGTTTTTTATTGGAGTTAATTAGTTGCCAGATTTGTTTATTTTTCTTTTTTGCAAGTGCTTTTAAAATAGCAGATTCAAGTGCAAATAAAGTATTTGCTCCTATATGCCCTTCCATAATATCTTCAATTCTTCTTAAATCCTCAAATTTTTCAACAACTTCCTCTGAAAAATAATCTTTGAACTTTTTTATAGTTTCAATATCTTTTTCAAGCGATTTTTTATATGACTTTTTTTCAAATATTCCTTTTGATTTTCCGTTAGGAGAACTTGCTGAAAAACTACCTTTTTTTGTTTTTATTGTAACATAGATAGTTTTCTCATTTCTAGAATCAAAAATAGCTTTAGCATCCACACTCTTTATAATAACCATATATAGAAAAAACTACCATGGCTTTTAAGTTTTTCTTTGATAGAATTATCTATATCTTAGAGTAAAAGGGTATTTTTTAGCTTCTTCAATAAACTCTTCAGCTTCAGTCCTTGGTAAAAAAGTTAATATGTTATTTGGAAAATCATTATTATCATAAATATAATTCCTTGCATAAATTAGTCTGTCTCCTGTAGGGCCAAAAGAACCATAGTTTTCTTTTATTTCATTCATGTTTCTATTGAATATGTGTGAGTTGTAAATGTTTGCTCCTGATATGCCAAGAGCTACTAATGTCGTCCCTAAAACTGCAATATCTTTTAATTTTAGTTTAATTTCCATGAAAAATATTGTGGTTTTTTATTTTTAAATATT
>CAZKZO010000046.1:0-1553 GCA_964557325.1 Candidatus Woesearchaeota archaeon
TTTGCGAGGCATTGTAAGATAAATGCTTTGCCCATGCAAATAAATTTAATTTAAATATCATTCTTTAGCCTCTTCTTTATTTTCCTTTTGGATTTCTTTTGTAGAAGGTTCTTTATCTGGTTGGGCTTTTTCATCAGGTTTAGATTCTTTTTTTTGCTCTTCTGATTTTTCTTCAGCTTGTTCTTGTTTTGGTTGATCTGATTTTGATTCTTCAGGTTTTTCTTGAGAAGTTTTTTCAGCTTCAGCAGATTTTTTCTCTAACTCTACTTCTTTTTTCTTTTTTATTTCAACAGCATCTTTATCTTGTTTTGAATTATAAATATTGGCCATAACATCAAACTCTTGAACACCAAATTTTCCATAAATGCCTTTTATTTTGATTACTTCAGGTGAAACTGAAAACTTATCTGAAATTTCTTTTAAAACATCTTCTCTTTTAGGTGCTAACACTGATTTAACAATAGCTTTTATTTCTTTTCTTGAAAAAAGTTCATTGTTTTTTTCACCTATAATTTTTAATTCCATTTTAAGTTTTTATTGCAAATTCACCTTGCTTTTCAATATTTAATTTTTTAGCTATATTGGATTTTTCAGAATCAAGTACTGCTATTTTTCCTTTAAAATTTTCACTAAAATCTTTAGAACCACAGTTAGGGCATGAATCTTTTCCTTGGTAAATCATTCCACACTTTTTACATGCTTTTGCTTTTGCCATTGCGATTCCACCTGCTCTGCTTGTTGCATACGCGTCGCCCCTGCACTGAGGATTGATAAGGCGATTCCACCTGCTCTGCTTGTTGCATAGGGATTGACCATACACTTTGCGAGGCATTGTAAGATAAATGCTTTGCCCATGCAAATAAATTTAATTTAAACATCATTTTTTACCTCCTTTAGATTTCCCTGAACTTGTTTTAGCCCCTGCAGCAACTGCTTTTTTAGCTTCTGATTTTTTCTTTTTAACAGCTTCTTTTATCCACTCTATCTTTCCTAAACCAGGTTGTCTCATTGTTAATCCTATTTTTGGCTCATCTCCTTTGTGACTTATTGCAACTATCCTTGCCACGCAAAGATCACCTTCTTTTAAGCTTTTTTTAGATGATTTTCCAAGCAAGGAATTAGACTTGCTAAAACTTACATAATCTTCCATTGTTTGACTAATATGCACCATCCCTCTCATCATTCCCATATTCAAGAAAGCACCAAAACTTGCAATTTCAGAAACAACCCCATAAATCACTTCCTGCATTTCAGGCTTCCATGTTAAAATTTTAAACGTTGTTTTATAATAGGCAGCCCCATCTCCAGGAATTATCACTCCTTCGCCAACATTTAAAACATCAATTATTGAAACCACACTTCCAAGCTCTTTATCATAATAATCTGCATAAGTTTCGTTTAATTGGTCTTGAACAGCTTCAAGTGTCGGCATGCCAAATAACTTTGGATCTACTCTCACATAATCTTCAACTGTTGTAATATAGAACATTTTCTAGTTAAATCTGTAAAAAGTAGTAAAAGTTGATTTAAAAAGCTTATTGTCTATAAAGTTT